>CAYTVH010000015.1:25746-31478 GCA_964441805.1 uncultured Oscillospiraceae bacterium
GCCGGCGTCGACACTAAAGAAGGAGAAAGAGCCGTATCCCTCATGAAGGAACACGTAAAGGGCACTTTCAATGAAAACGTCCTTACAGGACTGGGCAGCTTCGGAAGCCTTTTCAACCTGGACGTCAAAGGAATGGAACAGCCTGTACTGGTTTCCGGTACTGACGGCGTAGGAACTAAGCTGAAGATCGCATTCCTGATGGACAAGCATGACACAGTGGGTATCGACTGCGTGGCAATGTGCGTCAATGATGTGCTTTGTCAGGGTGCCAAGCCGCTGTTCTTCCTGGACTATATCGCAACAGGCAAAGTCAAAGCTGAAAAGATCGCAGACATCGTGAAAGGCATCGCAGACGGCTGCAAGCAGGGCGGAAGCGCGCTGGTCGGCGGTGAAACTGCAGAAATGCCTGACTTCTATTCAGAAGGTGAATACGATATGGCAGGGTTCTCGGTGGGCATCGTAGATAAACCAAAAATCATCACAGGCGCTAAAGTCGCTGTAGGCAATAAGATCATCGGTATCGCATCAAGCGGTATCCACAGCAACGGTTACTCCCTGGTGAGAAAAGTTTTCTTCGACAAGCAGCAGATGGACGTGAAAGATTACGTTGAAGAACTGGGAATGACTTTAGGCGAAGCTCTGCTGACTCCAACAAAGATATATGCCAATGCGTGTGATGCTGTACTGCCAAACTTTGACGTCAACGGCATCGTACATATCACAGGCGGCGGTTTTTACGAAAACATCCCTCGTATCCTTCCTGAAGGAACAGCCGTTGATATCGACATCAACACCTGGGAAGCACCTGCAATCTTCCCTTACATCCAGAAGTGCGGAAACATCGAAACCAAGGAAATGTTCTCCACATACAACATGGGCGTAGGAATGATGATGGTAGTAGATGCGGCTGATGCTGACGCAGTTTTGGAGGCTCTTAAGGCGGCAGGCGAAACAGCAAACATCATCGGCGAGATCGTAGAAGATAGGGGTGAGAAAGTTGTCCTCAATATCTAAAACAAAGGTTGCAGTGCTGGTGTCGGGCGGCGGCACCAACCTGCAGGCCATAATCGATAAAACTGCAAACGGAGAGCTGCCTCAGGTGGAGCTGGTAAAAGTCATCTCCAGCAAAGAGGGCGCCTTTGCACTGGAAAGGGCTGCCAAAGCAGGCATCCCTGCGGTCGTTGCAAAGGAGCAGGCTGACGTTCTTAAGGAGCTCAAAACAAGCGGTGCTCAGCTGATAGTCCTGGCAGGATACATGAAAGTCCTTTCGGAAGACATCATCAAAGAGTACAGGAACAGAATAATCAATATCCATCCTTCGCTGATACCGAAATACTGCGGTAAGGGATTCTACGGGATAAGAGTACATACTGCAGTGATCGCAGGGGGCGAAAAGGAAAGCGGTGCTACTGTTCATTACGTGGACGAAGGCGTTGATACAGGGGAGATCATCCTTCAGAGAAAAGTACCTGTGGAGCCGGCAGATACTCCTGAAGAGCTGGCGGCAAGAGTTCTGAAGACTGAACATGTGATACTGGCTGAGGGCCTTAAGATAGCAATTGACAGATTAGAGAAAGAAGGTAGTAATTAATGGGCGGTGTTATAGGATTTGTTAAACATACAGATTGTGTGATGGATCTGTTTTTCGGGACCGACTATCACTCACATCTGGGAACCAAGAGAGGCGGACTTTGCGTGCTGGAAAAGGACGGTTTCAACCGTTCTATCCATAACATAGAGAATGCACCTTTCAGAAGCAAATTTGAAGATGACATCGAAGAGATGGAAGGCAACATGGGAATAGGCGCCATCAGTGACGCCGATCCTCAGCCGCTGACCGTTTACAGCAGACATGGCGACTATGCCATCACCACAGTGGGCAGGATCAACAACAAAGAGGAGATAGTTGCTGAGCTGCTGAAGGACAGACCGAGTCAGTTCATGTCCATGTCCCACGGTAAGATCAACAATACTGAACTGGTGGCAGCAATAGTATCCACCGGAAGGGATCTGATAGACGGCATAAGAAAGGCGCAGGAAAAGATTGATGGTTCGGTGACCATGCTGATCCTCACAGAAGAAGGTCTTTATGCGGCGAGAGATAAGTACGGCAGGACGCCGCTGATCATCGGTGAAAGCGAAGAAGGCTTCTGTGCTGCATCTGAATCCTTTGCATTCATCAATCTGGGATATGATTATAAGAGAGAGCTGGGACCTGCAGAAATAGCCTTCATAACTGCCGACGAAGAAAAGACGGTGGGCGAAGCCCAAGAGGGCATGAGGATATGCTCATTCCTTTGGACGTATTTCGGATACCCGACGTCTGTATACGAAGGCAAAAATGTTGAGCTGGTGAGAAACCGTAACGGAGAATTGCTGGCTGAACTGGACGGCGAAATGGATGTTGACTACATAGCGGGAGTGCCTGACAGTGGGATCCCCCATGCTCAGGGGTATGGTAACAAGTCACACATAAGATATGCCAGACCTCTCATCAAATATACTCCTACATGGCAGAGAAGCTTCATGCCGTCAAACCAAAAGGCAAGAGAGCACGTGGCCAAGATGAAGCTTATTCCTATATTCAAGCTGATAAACAAGAAGAAGTTCGTTCTTATCGATGACTCCATCGTAAGGGGAACACAGCTGACAGAGACAGTTGACTACCTCCACAACAACGGTGCGGAAGAGATCCACGTAAGATCTGCATGTCCGCCGCTGATGTTCGGATGTAAATTCCATAACTTCTCAAGATCCATCAGCGACCTGGACCTGATCACAAGAAGGACCATTTGCGATCTGGAAGGCAAGCCTAATGAAGAGATAACAAGAGAAATACTGGAGGAGTACGTGGATCCGTCCACAGAAAGACATGCGGCTATGGTTGAAGCCATCCGTGAAACGATGAAGTTCGACAGCCTCAAGTTCCAGACCATAGAAAACACCAAGAAAGCCATCGGCATCGATCCTTGCAAGCTTTGCACATATTGCTGGGATGGAAAGGAGTAAACTAAATGGAAAAATTATCATTGGCAAATATACTTAAAGAAAATTCCTACCCGGGCCGAGGCATCGTGATAGGTCGTTCAGAAGACGGCAAGAAAGCTGTTACAGCTTATTTCATCATGGGGAGAAGCGTCAACAGCCGTAACAGAATATTTGTAGAAGACGGTGAAGGGATCAGAACTCAGGCTTTTGATCCTGCCAAACTGGAAGATCCAAGCCTGATCATATATGCTCCTGTAAGAGTGCTGGGCAACAAGACCATCGTTACCAACGGAGATCAGACCGACACGATTTATGAAGGCATGGACAAGCAGATGACATTTGAGCAGTCTCTGAGATCAAGAGAATTTGAGCCTGATGGACCTAATTACACCCCTAGGATTTCAGGTATCATGCATATAGAAGGCGGCGTATTCAACTATGCCATGTCCATCCTCAAGAGCAGCAACGGAAATCCTGAAAGCTGCAGCAGATACACATTCGCTTACGAAAACCCTATCGCAGGAGAAGGCAGATTCATCCATACTTATGCAAGAAACGAAAACCCGCTTCCGTCATTTGAAGGCGAACCTAAATGGGTAGGTATCTCGGGAGATATCGATGAATTCGCAGATATGATCTGGACAAACCTCAACGAAGATAACAAGGTGTCTTTGTTCGTAAGATATATCGACATCGAAACAGGCCAGTACGAAACAAGGATAGTAAATAAGAACAAGTAGGAGACAACAATGAAAGAATTAGAATTGAAATACGGATGTAACCCTAACCAGAAGCCATCACGTATTTTCGTAGAAGACGGCGAGCTCCCCATTGAAGTGCTCAACGGCAAGCCGGGATATATCAACTTCATGGATGCTTTCAACGGATGGCAGCTTGTTAAGGAATTGAAGAAAGCAACAGGTCTTCCTGCAGCCACTTCCTTCAAGCATGTATCACCGGCAGGAGCAGCAGTAGGTCTGCCTCTGACAGAAATCGAAAAGAAGATCTACTGGGTGGATGAAGATATGGAGCTTACTCCGCTGGCATGTGCATATGCCAGAGCAAGAGGCGCTGACAGGATGTCATCCTTCGGAGATTTCATCTCGCTGTCAGACGTTTGCGACGTGGCAACTGCGATGCTGATCAAGCCTGAAGTATCCGACGGTGTGATCGCTCCCGGATATGAACCTGAAGCCCTTGAGATCCTCAAGACTAAGAAAAAAGGCAACTACAACGTGATCAAGATCGATCCTGACTATGTTCCTCAGAAGCAGGAAAGAAAGCAGGTGTTCGGAATCACATTCGAACAGGGAAGAAACGATATGCCTATCGATGAAGAATTCCTGGGCAATATCGTGACAGAGAACAAAGAGATACCGGATGAAGCCAAGAGAGATCTGCTGATCGCCTTGATCACTCTCAAATACACCCAGTCCAACTCGGTTTGTTACGCCAAGGGCGGACAGGCCATCGGTATCGGTGCCGGACAGCAGTCGCGTATCCACTGCACAAGGCTGGCAGGACAGAAGGCCGACAACTGGCTGCTGAGACAGTGTCCAAAGGTGCTGGAATTGCCGTTTAAGGAAGATGTTGGCAGACCCAACAGGGACAATGCCATCGACGTATATATGAGCGACGATTACGAAGATGTTATCGCCGACGGACAGTGGCAGAAATTCTTCACAGAGCAGCCTGAACCTCTCACAAGAGAAGAAAAGAAAGAGTGGCTTTCTCAGATGGATGACGTTGCACTGGGATCAGATGCATTCTTCCCATTCAGCGACAACATCGACAGAGCCAAGAGAAGCGGCGTTAAATATATCGCCCAGCCGGGGGGCTCAGTAAGAGATGATCTCGTTATCCAGTCATGCAACGAATACGGTATGGTGATGTTCTTCTCAGGCATGAGACTTTTCCATCATTAATCTTAGGCGGCCGCAACAGCGGTGCGTATACTCAAGGAGAAAGAAATGAAAGTATTGGTAGTGGGCAGCGGCGGCAGAGAGCATGCCATCTGCTGGAAGCTTAAGCAGAGCCCTAAATTAGATGAATTATATTGTGCACCCGGTAATGCCGGTATCGCTAAAGATGCCATCTGCGTAGACATCAAGGCTGAAGACATCGAAGGCATCTGCGCGTGGGCCAAGGAAAACGCCATCGACCTGGCTGTCATCGGGCCTGAAGTTCCGCTGGCGATGGGTATCGTAGATGCGCTGGAAGAAGCAGGAATCAAAGTTTTCGGACCTAACAAGAAATGCGCCCGGCTGGAAGCAAGCAAGTCGTTCACCAAGAGTTTCCTGGCAAGACATGATATCCCTACAGCGGGATATAAGGAATATACAGACAAAGAATCACTGTTGGCAGACGTTGGTATCTACGGATACCCTATGGTCCTCAAGGCTGACGGCCTTGCAGCAGGTAAGGGCGTTGTGATCCCTGAAAACGAAGAAGATGCCACCCGCGCCATCGAAGAAATGATGGGCGACCGCGTATTCGGCGACGCTGCAGACAAGATCGTAGTGGAAGAATTCCTCACAGGAGTTGAAGCCTCCATGCTTTGCTTCGTGGATGAAAATACCATCGTTCCTATGGAATCAGCTCAGGACTATAAGAGAATTTTTGACGGAGATAAAGGTCCTAACACAGGCGGCATGGGAACATATTCACCGAGCCTTCTCTTCAACGAAGAGCTGGAACAGCAGATCAGAGAAAGGATACTGGAACCTACACTGGCAGGTTTCCGG
>CAYTVH010000016.1:0-15363 GCA_964441805.1 uncultured Oscillospiraceae bacterium
TCAGAAAAGCTGAACATGTACTACAAGCTGACTAGACCTACTCTCGACTACAGAGTAAACAAGACTAAATGGGTCGTTTTAAGATACCCTAACAATTCAATGGCTCAGCTTGCCAATACAAGCCTTGAAAACTTTGAGGACTTCTATTTTGATGTATGCACACTTGATTACAAGAAGATGAGCAAAGCAATGGACGCTCTCGTTGACCTGATGAACAGAACTGATAAAGTACAGATCAAAGGACCGGGAACTGACCTGACATTCTCAATCAAAGACATTCCTGCAATCAAGTGCGACGGTGAAAGAAACATCCCTGACGGCGAAGTTTATACGGCACCTGTACGCGAATCCATGAACGGGACTATTTCATACAACACGCCTTCCGAGGAACAGGGATTCACCTATGAAAACATCGTCTTCAAGATCAAGAACGGCAAGATCGTCAAGGCAACTGCCAACAACACCGACCGTATCAACGAACTGCTGGATACAGACGAAAACGCTCGTTACTTCGGTGAGTTCGCCATCGGCGTCAATCCGTACATCCTCCACCCTATGAAGGATACACTGTTTGATGAAAAGATCGCAGGCAGCTTCCATCTGACACCGGGAATGTGCTACGAGGATGCTCCTAATGGCAATAAGTCCGCTATCCACTGGGATCTGGTTATGATCCAGAGACCTGAATACGGCGGCGGTGAGATCTGGTTCGACGACGTGCTGATCCGTAAAGACGGACTGTTCACACTGCCTGAGCTGGAATGCCTCAACCCTGAGTCTCTAAAGTAACGCATCGCAGAAGAATTGCATAAAAAAATCCCCGAATCTTTCGGGGATTTATTTTTCTTGTTATCTTCTTCCTTCTTCCCAAAGTTCAAGGTCTTCGAGCCTTGCCATCTTCAGTCTTTCTTCTGCTTCCTTTTCCTTGGCCCAAGCAAGCATATACTTAGGGTCGTTGATGTCAGGATATGCCGGTCTTGCATTTCTGCTTACCACCTCTGAAGAGCTGTAGTGATCCACTACTTCAAAGAAATCGTACTCGTCGGCAAATCTGTGTCTAAAGGAATCAGGGTCGTTCTTAGCTCTCTTCATCAGAGAAACTAAAACTATAACCATCAACACTATCAAAACTGCTAATACGATAATAAAATTAGTTATTTGATCCATGGGGTGACCTCCTTGTGTCTTATGCCCCTATTTTAATACTTTAGTGTTCTAACGTCAACAATTGTTAATTTTTTACCATTTGTCGATGTCCTTATAATCATCGTCATTTATGTGCCAATCGGAGTAATACTCAGTGTCCTCATTGGCGCTGCGTCTGACAGTATCCCTGTAATCAAGCGGTTTTCCGCTTCTGCCGATCCTAGGTTCGTCTTCGTAAGTCTCTCTGTAAGGTGCTCTTGCAGGACCGGAATTTTTTTTCTTCCTGCCTTTTCTTGTGAGAACCACAACGATCACTATTATCAGAACCAAAAGGACGAATCCTGCAGCGATGAATGGGATCATATTGTTGACACCTGTCTCTTCTTCAAGTTCATCAACACCCATAAGTGCGGAGGATTCTTCCGGCTGTTCTTCATCTGCAGGTTCTGTGATAAGTTCTTCTTCTGCTGCACTGCCTTGGATGGTTATGGATTTTGATGTTGACGGGGTATCCATAGACCTTTCTTCAAGGTCATACATTTCATTGGTGGTCACTTGAAGTGTTGCCGTTCCTTCAGAAACAGCCTGGAACTTGACATTGAACACTATCGCACCTTCAGTTCCTGCACTTTTGAGCTGGATATATCCTGTGTTACCGCTGCTGGTTCCGCCTGATATGTACGTCAGCTGATCTGTATCGTAAAGCAGCTGGGCATCTACCCTGCCCACGTCACCTCCACCGAAAGTAACTGCAACCGAGAATGTATCTCCGCCTTCAACATTATCTCCGCCGCTTATGGAAACGGACGAAGCTGCAAATACTCCCGGAGCCATGAACGGTACGATAAATGCGATCACTACAATGAAAGCAATTATCTTTCTCAATATCTTTTCTGACAAATATTCTTTTTCTTTTTCAACTGTCATACTTACACCTCCGAGAATCGATGTTATCCATAGACCTTCTCATAGGAACTAAGGAAGCTGGCAATTGGATGCCGGCATACTGTTATAAACAGGGATCTCAAATACTACAGGATAATCCGAATTACCGGCATATGCTCTCTTGACGATGCTTCCTTCGCTTGCCGCTGCTGCCACATATGTCATATACTGGTGGGATCCCACGCTGCTCTTGCCATTATAGACGTTGAACTTCTTGCTGTAATATGAATCCTGATTCTGAGAAACATATTCTTCGTAGTAGAACTGCGCTCCTCCTTTGATGGAGCTATACGGTGTGTTCCACGGCCTAGAATATGATGTGGCGCCTTTGCCTGAGCCTTTAGCATACCAAAGACCTCTCTCCACAGCACTCATGGTGCTTGTGGTATACGCCCCGATGTTAAAGAAATTGTAATAACCTTTATAACCTTTGTATGTACCCGATACCAGGCTGCTGCCGTTCCAGCCCTGTTCCTGGATTATCATTGCCGCCAATACGTTAGGATTTACTTTGGCAGCCTTTCCTGCTGCATTTATCAAAGTCGCATACGATGAATATCCGCTGCCCGGATCTTTGCTCTGCATGAATGATCCCTTGATAACGGCTGCCACCGTTTTGGAGTTCTGTGACGTGCTGTCATATGAATGTGTCATGAACTGATATATGCCTGATTCACTGAGGAAATTTCTTGGATCCATATAATATGCTATGACGTCACTGTTGGCTGCATACCAGCTGCCGTCAAATTTGGTCCATGTCTTTGTCTTGGAATTATATGAACCGCTGGCAGTGGATCTGTATTTCACAGGAGCTGAAGCACTTACCAGGTTTCTTCCCACAACACTTTCTTTATCAAGGGCATCCGACCAGCTGTATCCGACCTTCACCGCCTTGAATACCCACTGAGGATGTTCAGCGTGGAGCACTCTGAGACCGGCCTTGTAGCTTTCAGGAAAACCTTGAGCTGTAAGGTATGTTTCAAAATCCTTGTCTGAAGTTATGGTTTTTATCTCAACATAATCCGAGCAAATATAGCCTGTCTTGGAAGAAGAGTATTCATATTTATACCACAGCTTACCGTTGGTTGCTTTAGCTGATCCCGTTACCGTGATCAGTGAACCTTCAGGGAGCACTGTCAGCACACTGTACCCCGTTCCTGCTCCCGATCTCACATTGACACCTGACTGTGCCGTAGTCGTACCTATCTTGAAGGTCACAGCATCGGAATCGGAAACGGATGAAGTCTTCACATAAGTGCTAAGTACATAGCCTGTCTCTCCGCCATATGCCAGCTTGTACCAGTAGTTGCCGCTGCTGTCTTTTACCTTGGCCGTTATATCGAATGTCGTTCCCTTTTTCAGCTTGCCTATGGAGCTGTAGCCGGATCCCGGACCGCTTCTTACGGTCAATGGATCTGTTGATGTATTTACGGTTCCGACCAAAGTAACTGCAGTTTCGTTGACGGAATCAGATGATGAACTTGTTGACGAGCTTGTTGACGAACTTGATGACGAGCTTGTTGAGGAACCGGCTGTTGATTTTGTGGTGACGTATTTGGACGTTGCATATGCAGTCTTGCCATTGAACTTGAATCTATACCACCATGTTCCCGAACTATCTTTTGCCTTGCCTGTGATGGTAAAAGTCGCACCTTTTGCAAGAGTACCCAGACTTTTATATCCGCTTCCCGGGCCGCTTCTTACTGTAAGCGGATCCGACTTGGTTTTTACAGTGCCTTTCAGATTGGAAACGGAGATTACCGTAGGCTGTTTTATGTTAACATACTTCGAGGATACATAACCGTTCTTTGATTTATACTTGAACTTGTACCACTTGACCCCGTTTTTATCTTTGGCCGTGCCTGTCACAGTGAAAGTCTTGCCCTTGGTCAAAGTGCCCAGCTTGGAATAACCGGTACCGGCTCCCGACCTTACATTCAAAAGAGTTGCGGTCACCTGTCCTGTTTCTCCTGCGGCATAAACTTTACCAATATCACTCATGGGGATCACAGCAAAAACTGTAAGGAACATCATAAGCGAAATTACCAAAGATAGTATTTTGTTGGATATCCTTACTCTGTTAGTTGACATAATTTCCTCCGTGTTTACCTGAAATTTATCTAAAATCCATGCTGATTTTCGTGTTAAAGATATATACATTTTACACTAAAAACGTTGAAATGTCAACGTTTTTGACGATTTATGCCGCCAGATGAGCCTTCCAATTTAAACCATTTTTTGATTTACATAAAAAGCCCAAATCACAGTTGTGATCCGGGCTTTATTGTATCTGTATTCCCTTGCTTTTCAATATGCTTACAGCCATTTCTTCATCGTATCCATTTATCAGCACTGCGAAACTGCAGCCTTGTTTCGCCCTGTCAACGGGAGCGCGTACGATCCTGTTGTCTATGTGATATCTGTTGAGAATGTCTGAGGTCGCATAAACAGCATGATATCCATTGAATGTCAGATATGTCATTTTATTATCCAAGGAGTTACCTCCTGTTCTTTATTGTTATAACAGTTTCTTCATCATACGTTTGTATGTAGTTATGTAATCAGCCTTCATTACTGTCCTGTCTGCCACCAGATCATATTCCCCTTGTTTTTCATCTCCCTCATACACTGTTATGTTTCCTATGACATCTCCCTTGACTACAGGCAGCTTTATATCCTCCATCATTATTTTTTTCTTGACTTCCTTTTCGCTTCCTTTTTTGACTGTGATGCCGATGTCTTCATTTGCGACGGCATACAGTTCAGTGACTTCTCCCTTCTCGATATCTATCTTCTTGACTTTCTCCCCTTTGTCTGCAAGGGTCACGGTACCGTAATTGGCGAATCCATGATCGAGAAGCCTTGCCATTTCTTTGAATCTTATATCACTGGTTTCACATCCCAGCACTACTCCTATCATCCTTGTACCGTCTCTCTGTGCTGCCCCTGACAAACAATATCCTGCATCGTCCGTATATCCTGTCTTCACGCCTATCGCTCCATTGTAGCTCTTTATCAGCTTATTGGTATTGGTCAAAGTGAACTTGCTTTCTTTACCGGGAAGACCAACCTTGATATCTTCCTGCCACGCGGTGAACCATGGATAAGCTTTTTCATATTTCATCAGTTGGACAGATATCATCCCTATATCATATGCACAGGAATAATGGTTTGCCACAGGCAGCCCATTGGTGTTCACGAAGTTACTGTCTTTAAGTCCAAGCTCAGCAGCTCGCTTGTTCATGTCTTTGACAAAGCTTTCCACACTGCCGGACAGATGTTCAGCCAGTGCCACGCAGGCATCATTGGCACTGACCATTATCACGCCTTTGAGAAGTTCTTCCACGGAATGCTGCTCTCCCGGCTCCATGTACATCTGGCTGCCTCCCATACTTGCCGCTCTTTCGGAAATAGTGACTTTGTCATCCAGCGATATCTTCCCGCTTTCACAACCTTCTATCACAAGAAGCAAGGTCATGACCTTGGTGACCGATGCCGGAGGTAAATGCTTCTTCTCATTTTGCGCATAAAGCACTTTGCCGCTGCTGCCATCTATCAAAATAGCCGCTTTGGCATCTATGTTCAGCTCCTCCCCTGTTACTGCTCCATCATTGACTTGACTGCCGGTCATAACAGCCGTCTCATCAACTATCTGCAAGCTCCTTTGTTGGGGAGCAAATTTCTCTATTCCCATGAATCCAAAGGCTGTCATCAACACCAGTACAGATGTACAGCAGACTGCCTTTTGCCACCTTTTCATTTTTTTCATAATAAAAAACCTCCCTTCCCCTTCAATGTATGCTTACATCAAAAGAAAAAGAAGATTTCTCATTTCATTGTATTTCAGTAATAATACTTACCGCTTGTTTGACCTGATCCATATATTTTGTTTTTCAGCTGCCTGTATCAGACCTTCCCTAAAATCAGGATGTGCTACGGAAATCAGCAATTCGGCCCTCTCCCAGGTAGTCCTTCCCACCAGATTGACTGCACCGTATTCCGTAACCATATAATATGACTGGCTTCTAGGGGATGTAACGATATCTCCGCAGAATGTCGGTACTATACTGGAATGAACAACGCCCTCTTTATCTTTAAAAGTCGAAGCAGTGCATAAGAAAGCTTTACCGCCCTTTGACATGGCTGCTCCTGTCAAGAAGTCCAGCTGACCGCCTGTTCCTGATATCTGTCTTGTGCCGAAGCTTTCCGCACAGACTTGTCCATACAGATCAGATGAGATGCAGCTGTTGATGGATATGAGTTTGTCCAGCTTTCCCATGACTTCAGGAGAATTGACATACTCGAGAGGATAACCGATTATTCCCGGATTCTGATCCACCCATTCATAGAACTCATCTGTTCCGTAAAATATACCTGCGATACCTTTTCCTCTGTTGAGGTTGGAGTATTTATTGGTGAGCTTTCCTGCCTCGAACATCTTATAATAAGCATCGGATGCCAGCTCTGTGTGCATTCCCAGATCCTTAAGGTCTGATTCTGCTATCATTTCACCGATAACTCCCGGCATTCCGCCTATCCCCAGCTGAAGCATACATCCGTCGGAAATATGCGGGATGATCGCCTCTGCGATCTTTATATCTGTCTCTTTGGCCTTCGGAGTTTTCATCTGAAACAGCTGAGGGTTTTCACCCTCCACTATCATATCGACTTCAGAAATGTGTATGCTGTCGTCCCATCCGCCATGTATTATAGGCAGATTTTCATTGATTTCAACGATCACCACATCTGCTTTGTCCAGTATACCCTTGGCTACGCCTATGGAAGTCGACAAATTGAAGTAGCCATGTTTATCCATTGGTGTCACTGATATCATGGCCACATTCACATCAAGAAAATGCCTGTAGTACTCTATCAGGCTTCTGAAGATCATCGGAATGTAATTGCACAGCCCTTGATCACAAAGTTTTCTCTCATATGCTGAACAATGCCAGCTGTTATAGATGAAATGCTCCCTCTCCGGGTCACACTCAACGATACGGATCGGTCCGGCCAGGAGATTCCCTCTAACCTTCACATCCTTCAGTTGGTCTCTGCGTCGAGCCAGTGCAGCATCGAGTGCCTCGGGAAATCCATTACCTGTGGTATAATCCACCCAGTCACCGCTTCTAACTACTTTGACTGCTTCATCGGCAGTCTTAAGCTTGCTTCTGTACTCATCGTAGATATTCATTGCATTACCTCCGGCAAAGCTCATGTTGGATTTTAAATTTATCTGATCAGCTCCAGATACATTTCGCGAGTATATCCTCTTGCTTCAAGATCAGCATTTACTTCTGATCTCATTTCTTCTTCAAATATAGGTTCAAGAGCAGTTACAAGTCTTATAAGTGTATATCCTATGAATTCTTCACGGCTTTTGCCTCTGGAAATGTAAAGATCATAACGGTCAAGCATCTGCTTAGCTGCCGCAACTGCATTCTGAACAGCGATCACTCTTTCCAAATCTCCATGATCGATGAATTTGCCTTCTTCACCAAGTCTCACCACCAGAGCCGAGAAAGTATCTCTCATATTGATATCTGTTTCTCGATATATCTCGATAAGCTTGTCATCGTTAGCGAAAAGGGTCGAAATCTCAGTGTAGAAGAATCTGTAGTCGATCATAAACTGAAGACCGGCCTCCATAAATTTCATAATGTCGGCACCGGTTTTGATTTCCTCGGTGCTCTTGAGCAGTCCATCAATTACATCTGACATGCGTTCTTCCCAAATGCATCTGATAACATCTTCTTTATTTGCGTAGTAATAGTATAGATTTCCCGGGCTTATCCTCATTGCTGCAGAAATCTGAACTGTGCTGACATTGGATGCTTTCTTTGTGTTGAATAATTCTAGCGATGCATCCAGGATTCTCTCTCTGGTCTTCTTTGATTTCATCTTGTTCCTCCATCTATATTTATATTAACTACCATATTAGGTCCAATGGTCTATTTGATCGTTATCCATTCTCCCGTCAATTCCTTAACAGAATCAACACCTGTGTCCTTCTTGAGCTGGATCTTATTGTTTTTCAATTTTTTAAGAACTTTTTCATAATCACTCTTGCTGAAATTGGTAAATTTCGCATTGTCAATTTCCAGACTGACACCACCGTTGGATGCTGTATAATTAAATGCCGTTCCGCCAACGAATCTGCCATCGATATAATTATCGAGCATATCCGCTATCACCACGTCGATTTCCTTTTCGGCAGAAGTGATCACTGTATCGGACAAATAGCTTTGATCCACATCTACGCCTATGACTTTGCCGCCATTTTCTTCAGCTGCTGCCATTACGGATGTGCCCATCGCTCCTCCGCAGGCAAATATGACTTCAACACCATCATTATACCATTCGGCCGCCGTGTTCTTAATATCATCCGACGGTTCGAAAGTACCTGAATAGATATATTTCAATTCCACTTTCTGTTCAAGCTCATCGGCTGCTGCAGCAACACCTTGAACGAATCCATGTCCATATCTCTTTACAGCGGGAAGCTTTTCTCCTCCCATAAAGCCTATCTTGGAATACCCATCCTTAACGGCGGCATATCCTGCCAGATATCCCGCTTCTTCTTCTGCGAATAACACGCCTATGACATTGGATGCAGTAGCATATTTTGTTTTAGCATCATTGGGGACGCCATCTATCAGAAGAAAATACACATCGGGATATTGGTACTGGGCACTATAGACTGCAGTTTCAAAATTACTTCCGGCCAACACTATGATTTTAGCTGTTTTATCTACAGCAGTCTCAATGGCCTCCATATATGCATCTTCCGTCGATTCGGCAGGTTTGACACAACCCGAAACGACCCCATTGGTATCTGCGAAAGCTTTAACGCTGTTCCAAACTGCCTGGGTAAAAGATCCATCTTCGATTTCTGCACTGTCTGCTATCATGGCAATCTCAAAAGTCTCCGGTTCCTCTGACTTATCCGAGCCACCGCAGGACACCAGGCACAATGCAAGGACCAATATCATAATTACAGAAATGATACGTTTCATATATTCCTCTCGCTTATTTTATTATCTTTTTGATCAGTCTTGATTTTACAGGTTTCTTTGAACTTATTGTAACAGCATTCCTAACTTCTTCCAATGCTTTTTCGACTTTTTTCACATCAGCTCCATAAATTTTACATATGATTTCCCCTGCAGTTACCTGTTCTCCCGTTTTTTTGCAAAGGAGTATGCCTGCCGACATGTCTATGTCGTCTTCCTTACGTTCTCTGCCGGCACCTGTATGCTGGGAAGCAAGACCGATTTTCATGGCATCGATGGACTCTATATAACCGTCTTCCCATGCGGCAAGCTCCATGCAAAGGTCGCTACGGGGCATCAGAGAATAGTCTTCCACAATGCCCGGGTCTCCGCCCTGTCCTGCCACCATGTCTCTGAATTTATCCAGGGCTCTGCCATCTTCGATGGCTTTTCTTGCCATTACCATTCCTTCTTCCATGGACTCGGCTTTTTTGCCCATATATATCATTATCCCCGCAAGGGTCACGGAAAGCTCGGTGATGTCTTCCGGTCCGCAGTTTTTAAGAACGTCTATGGCCTCCTGAACTTCCAAAGTATTCCCAACAGCACATCCCAGCGGCTGCTCCATATCAGTGATGACAGCCATCGTTGCTTTGCCGTCCGCATTGCCTATTTCGACCATCAACGAAGCCAACTCTTCGGCATCCTTTTCATTCTTCATGAATGCTCCGCTGCCGCACTTGACATCAAGCAGTATTGCATCGGAACCTGCAGCAAGCTTTTTGCTCATGATGCTGGATGTTATAAGGCTGAGGTTTTCAACTGTAGCCGTAACGTCCCTCAATGCATATATCTTCTTATCGGCCGGTGCTATATGTCCTGTCTGTCCGATGACAGCTATACCTCTATCGTTCACCTGAGCCATGAACTCCTGCTCTGATATGGAAGTCCTGTATCCCGGGATAGCTTCCAGTTTATCAATGGTACCGCCTGTGAATCCCAGACCTCTTCCGCTCATCTTGGCTATGGGAACACCGCACGCCGCTGCGACAGGTCCCACGATCAAAGTGGTCTTATCCCCAACACCTCCTGTGCTGTGTTTATCAACCTTGATCCCTTCGATGGCTGACAGATCCACCACATCCCCTGAATCTCTCATTATCTGAGTAAGGGCTATGGTTTCCTGCTTATCCATACCACTGAAATATACTGCCATAAGAAATGCAGACATCTGATAATCAGGGATCTCTCCACAGGTATATCCCATCACCAGATATCTGATCTCTTCTTCTGTCAGAGCCATACCGTTTCTCTTTTTAGTTATCAAATCTACAGTATTCATCTACTCTCCCCGGTCTCATCTGCTATTTCAAAATATCAGCCTTGAAACTTTCTCCAATGGATGTTTTCTTTTTGCCGCCGGTCAAAATATCTGTTATGGTCGCTCCTATATCGGCAAATGAACTTCTGGTACCCAGATCAGTTCCTGCTTTCACTTCAAAGCCTCCAATAATCCCAAGTATATATTCCCTCGTGTGATCCCATCCGCCGTGGACAGGATCGTTGCCATGGTCTGAACATAATATCAGTATATCCGTATCCTTCATTGCCCCCATTATTTCAGGGAGTCTTCTGTCAAACTCTTCGACGGCCCTGCCGTACCCTTGAGGATCTCTTCTATGACCGTACCGGGAATCGAAGTCCACAAGATTTGTGAAGATCAGACCTTCAAAGTCTTTATCAAGCGCCTCGATGGTCTTGGTGACTCCATCATCGTTGCTGTCCGTGTGTACAGCTTCTGTCACACCGCTGCCATTGAAGATATCGCTGATCTTACCCACGGCATATACTGTTTTTCCTTCGCTGCTTATGATATCCAGCATGGTGGGCTCAGGTGGCGATACTGCATAATCCTTCCTGTCGGCAGTCCTCACCCGCTTGCCGTCTTTGATGATATACGGTCTTGCGATTACTCTTCCGCAGGCGTATTCTCCCTGCAAAAGCGCCCTTGCCTTCTCGCAGATATCATAGAGTTCTTCAAGGGGCACCACATCTGTATTGGCTGCGATCTGGAACACACTGTCGGCAGAAGTATAAACTATCACCTTCCCTGTTGCCTCATGTTCTTCGCCCAGTGTCTCGATTATTTCTGTTCCCGATGCAGGGTAATTCCCCAGCCATCCTCTTCCGATTTCCCGGGAAAATGCATCCATGATCACTTTTGGAAAACCATCAGGATAAGTTTTGAAAGGAGTCGGTGTATATATGCCGGCTATTTCCCAGTGTCCCGTTATGGTGTCTTTGCCCGATGACTTTTCTCCAAAGCGCCCGTATGCACCTGCAGGCTTTTCCACCTTCAGTCTTCCGTCTGCCGCTTTCTCTATGTTCCCGATCCCCAGTTTTCTCAGGTTTGGTATATCAAGCTCATAGTTATCCAGTATATGCCCCAGTGTATCGGCATTCTTGTCTCCGTATTCTTCTGCATCGGGAAGTGCTCCCAATCCCAGGCTATCGAGAACTATCAGCGTCACTCTCTTTATCATATCACTTGCTCCTTTCAAGCAGCAAAGGTCTGCAGTTGAGGAAGTCCAAGGATATCAAATCATATTCAACTCCGTGGTGGTTTCCTCTTATGGTGTTTTTGAAACCGTCTTCTCCATGTATATGACCATAAAGGACATGCTTTATACCATAATCTTCAAAAAGCTGCTGGAATCCCGAGAAAGATGCCGTTTTGGAAACGGGAGGAAAATGCATCACAGCCACCATTTCCTTCTTTTCATCAAGAAGCCTTTTCCCTGCAGACAGGGAGCTTTCCATACGCATCAGCTCTCGTCTGTAGATCTTCTCATCTGCTTCCTTGAAGTCATCATTGTCAGGTGTCAGCCAGCCCCTGGTTCCGCATATGACAAAATCCTCCGCTTCAAAACAGTCGTTTTGAACGAAGGTAATGTTCTCATACATCTTATTGAGTTTAGTTATGCCGTTCCACCAGAGATCGTGATTTCCCTTATAAAGGACCTTGTGACCGGGCAAGGAATCCACCCAGTCAAGGTCGAATTTGGCATCTTCAAGTTTTAATGCCCAGGAAATATCTCCGGCCACGATGACCGTATCATCATCGGTGACCAGCTCTCTCCAGTTTCTTTCCAGGCGTGCAGCATGATCATGCCACCTTGCTCCGTAGATATCCATGGGTTTATCCACGTCGGGAGCAAATGAAAGGTGCAGATCAGCTATAGCAAATATGCTCATAAGTCGTCACCTGTGTCTATATAGTCTGTCGTTGTCGAAACGTTCTTCAGGGCTCTCTGTATTCCTCTTGTCCTTACACCAACAAGGGTTTCCAGGTCTTTTTGAGCCTGTTCCATCTTTGTCTGCGTTTTGTTCAGCACATCGCCGAACTTATCGAATTCGTTTTTCACTTTCGCAAGGGTATCCCATACTTCTCCGGAACGCTTCTGAAGAGCCAGAGATCTGAAGCCCATCTGGAAGCTGTTGAGCATGGCTGCCATGGTGGTAGGACCTGCGATGGTGACTCTGTAGTCACGCTGCAGCTGCTCAACTATTCCTTGTCTGAGGACTTCGGCATAAAGCCCCTCGAACGGGAGGAACATGATGGCGAATTCTGTAGTTGCCGGCGGCTGTATATATTTATTTCTGATATCCTTGGCTGCCTTGAGCACCGCTGCTCTCAAAGTATCATTGGCTGCCTTTATCAGGGTTTTATCTCCAATTTCATATGCGTCCTGAAGGTTGACATAGGCATCTCCAGGAAATTTCGAATCTATGGGAAGATATACGAAGTCTTCTCCTTCTCCCGGGAACTTCACCGCGTATTCAACGCGTTCCGAAGTTCCTGTTACCGCAACATTCTCGTCATACTGCTCAGGTGAAAGGATCTGTTCGAGGATGGCACCCAGCTGGATCTCTCCCAGTATGCCCCTTGTCTTCACGTTGGAAAGGACTTTCTTAAGATCACCTACACCTGCAGCAAGGGTCTGCATCTCACCAAGACCCCTTGTGACCTGTTCCAGCGTATCATTGAACTGCTTGTTCAGTTCCATCAGCCTTCTGCTCTGGACTTCTGAGCTTTCTCTCTGGTTCTGTGATATCATATCCCCCAGATTTTTGACACTCTTCTGTACTGTATCTATGGTTTCCTGCCTTGATCGATCTATCTCATCACGCATCTCGCGCTTAAGTTCGGCTACACCTGCAGTATTATTGGCAGGTTTGGAAACTTTTATTATTATGATCACCAGCAGTATTATCAGTACTGTCATCATCATGAACAGTCCTATTATCATAAGACTCATGCTATCCATCAATACCATTACCTCCGTATTTTTCGTGCAGTTGGCTGACCATCCTGCTGATGCTCTCTCTGAGATCTGCAGGTTCCAGCACTTCTACTTTTTCACCGAACTGTACAGCCCAGTATTTCATGGCCTGCTTATTGGTCACCGTATCCACCAGCAGGAAGTCACCTTCCTTTCTGATGCCAACATCTCTCCCAAGCCAGTCGATCACATCGTTGATACCATCCGGCGTCACCTTAAGGATCACATGGACCGACGGCCCCGAAAACATGTAGACATGTTCCAGCATATGCTTGGAAAGTCCCTGTCCGTCTTTGAAGTCCCATATCTTCTCCTTGGGTTTTCTGCTCCCTTTCAGGATCTCAACATCGCTTATGCGTTCGAGCCTGAAATGAGTGATGTCGTCGTATTTATCATTGTTGCCGACAAGATAATATCTGCCGTTGGCTATGGTGATATAGTAAGGATTCACCACATGCTTGTTTTCAGTCGTTCTGTGGAGTTTCTTATCATCACCGAATTTATTGTAATAAAAAGCTATTTGACGGTTCTCTTCTATGGCCTCTCCGATGCACTCCAGGTTCCAGAAGAGATCGTTGCGCTCTGCCCTTTCCAGGTTGTCCAGGCTGTATATGTGGCGCACTCTCTTTTTGAAATGGGTACTGGACAGATCGATCAGCCTGTCCACAAGATCGTTTGCCTGTCTCTTCGGAATATATCTGGATGCAAGGATACTGTCTATGAGAAGACGCAGTTCGCTGTCTTCGAATGGTCTGCCGTCGAAGTAGTATCCGCCTGCATCATGCTCCACTTCATAACCGGCGTCCATGAGATCTGTGATATTCCTTGAAATGGTCTTACGATCACATACAGCTCCGTAATCCTTTTCCATATACTTGATTATATCCTGCTGCTTCAGCTTGTGCTCTGCATCGGAATACTTCTTTAAGATCTCCAATATGTAAAGTATGTATAGCTTTTTGATTTCTCCGCGTTCCATTGTTTTATAATGAATCTTTTTTGTTATTCAAAATACTTGATGCTGTTGTCATCATCTTCGTCGTAAGCGAAATCTGTATAATAAATATCCATCTCATGAAGAGCGCTGTTGAGGCTGTTTCTCGCTGTCTGGATCTTCTGGAACAGTTCCTTATATTCTGAGAATTTCAGTTCTTCTGTTCCGTCAGCCTTTTTCTTCAGTCCCATCTGAAGTCTTACATGGCAGTCGCACATGTTGTTGAAAAGCACAAGACACTTTTCAAATGCCTTTACTACCTGCTTCGCCAGTGTGTCCCCTGCAGGTATTTCTACATCATCCACATCGATCTTCAGTGCCATCTTCTTGCACTTCTTGAGGTTTTCGATGTTGCCGTCGTAGTTCTTCTTCTTGAATATCATCTTGAATTTAGAGTCAGCAATTACCTGCTTCTCTGCTTCCTTGAATTCTTCAACTACATCTACGTAAAATGACTCTACTCTTTCTATGATCTGCTTCTTGTAATCCATAGTGATCTCCTTCGGTAATTAGTAGAGCAAGTTCTTTGCTCCCATCTTTATAATTATACTCCATTTCGCGCTTCAAGTCACCTAAAAGTAATCCTGCAGCCAAAATAGCTATACCCATAAATACCCATGCTACGATCAACATAATATGCACCGTCCTTTCTCTATTATAACTCCTTTGAGCATATTATGCCACTGTGTATGTACCAAAAACGCCCCATGGGTTCATGGGGCGTTTTGAGTCTATTCTTTTATTTGATCCTATCCCTGATCACTTCCCCGGCGATCATGAGTCCTGCCACCGACGGTACGAAGCTGATGCTTCCGGGAGTGCTGCCGCCTTCGTGTTTGATGGGTTCTTCCTCCGAATAAAGGACCTTGACACCTTTGATCCCGCGGTTCTTCAGTTCCTTTCTCATCACCTTGGCCAGGGGACATACTTTTGTTTTTTCTATGGT
>CAYTVH010000016.1:15463-30738 GCA_964441805.1 uncultured Oscillospiraceae bacterium
TCAGTTCCTTTCTCATCACCTTGGCCAGGGGACATACTTTTGTTTTTTCTATGGTCGTGATCTTGAATAGAGATGGATCCAGCTTGTTTCCCGTGCCCATAGATGAGATGACAGGTGTTCCTTCTGCATTGGCCTTTTCTATTATGGCCAGCTTTCCCGTAACCGTATCTATTGCGTCTACAACATAATCATACTTGCTGAAATCGAAATCGTCTGCAGTATCCGGCATAAAGAAGCATTCCACAGCTTCCACATCGCAGTCAGGATTTATATCCTTGACACGCTCTGCCATTGTCCCTGCCTTGGACTTACCTACGGTACTGTGGAGTGCAGGCAGCTGTCTGTTGATATTGGTGATGTCCACCACATCTTTATCGACTAAAGTCAGTTTACCGACTCCGGCACGGGCAAGGCCTTCAACTACGTAACTTCCCACCCCGCCGACGCCGAACACGATGACTGAAGAAGCCTTTATCTTCTCCACCGCATCTGTTCCTATTATCATTTCAGTTCTGGAGTATTGATCACCCATCAAAACACCTCTAACATAATTTATTTTACTAATCTGCCTATTACCTTATACGTAACATCTGACGAAAAGCCTCTGCTCATGAGCCTTCTGCCTATCTTTGCCTGAAGCTTGCGCTTTTCATCATAGTCCAGTTCCTCCACATCTATACCGATAAGCATGGACTCTGCGATTTCCATTGCCATGGCAGTCTGATCGGGGATGTCTTCCAGCTCTTCATAGGCCATCTCTATCACGTCGGAGCTTACGCCTTTTTCAGAAAGCTCCCTTTTGATTCGAGATACACCGCGGCCTTTTTCGAAGCCATATCTGAAATACATCGAAGCATATTCCATGTCGTCGATGTATCGATATTCTTTCAGCTGATCCACTGCAGCCGAAACGATGTCTTCTTCATATCCTTTGCCTTCAAGGTACTTTTTGACTTGATATGCAGTACGCGGCTTGATATTGACATATGAAACTGCCTTTTCGGCAGCTTTTTCCATCATCTTTTCTCTGATATCCATCTAATCCTCTACTCCGTTGAACACATCACCGGCAGTTGCGACTATACAGGCATCTCCCAGCTTGGTCTTCAGATCGCATATGGCTTTTATCCCTGTACAGTGGACAGGCATCACCTTATCCAGCCCTTCGGCAGCCATCTGCTCAACAACATACTTCCTGTCTTCCGCCGATGCACTGTAAAGATGCATACCTGCAACCAGCACGGCTACCCTTTCGCCCGGAAACATTGCTTTACCGGCTTCCAGAGCTGAAATAACGCCTCTGTGACTGCATCCCGAGAAGATATAGAGCCCGTCAGGCTCCCTGATCACAAGGCACTGCTCATGGGACATATCATCCTTCTGCCATATACCATCTTCGTCCTTGTAATAGAAGTTCTCTGTTATGTTTGTCCCTTCGGCATAAGGCACAGTACCTGTAACGATGATATTGTCTGTTATGTTTACAGGTCCATCCGTATATGTAAGCCTGCCGCCAAGGGCTTCTTTCTGTTCATCCGTCCATATGATACCGCTTGGCTCTTCTTCCGGCTGACCATCTCTGAAGCCGTAGGAATCACGAAAAGCATTCTTATGGATATAGATATCAGCTTTATCGTTCAAAGCGCACAACGCCGGGAAGCCTCCCGTATGGTCGTAATGGCCATGGCTGACTACTGCATGGTCCACATCTTTGAGATCCACATCCATAACTTTAGCATTATGCAAAAGGATATCCGTTGCTCCTGCATCAAATAGTATCTTTTTGCCGTCGGCTTCGATATATATGGAAAGACCGTGCTCAGCCAGCATGCCTGAATGCTCAGTCTTATTCTCCACAAGAAATTTAAAGCATATTCCTTTTCTGCTCATCATATACCTCCTACGCAGTATGAACACCACAGTCCGTCACCCAGCTGAAAATCAGTAAATTCAACATCGTCGCGATCCAGCACATCGATACCTCGAATCACTTCTGCCAGTCCGTCGCCGGTCAGTTTGCTGTAAGCTTCTTTTCTGGTCCATAAAATGTAGAATCCCTTATCTCCATGTTCGTCCATATACTGACGCTCTTTGTCGCTAAAATACCTTTTGGCGATCTTTTCAGAGGAAACTTTCCTTTCCTCCTGCAGATCTATGCCTACAGGCTTGTCTGCTATGATGCACACAAAAAAACTGCCGCTGTGGCTTACAGAAAGGTGCACCTTTTCTTTTCCGCCGAAGTTTACATACGGCTTACCTTTGGAAGTTCTGAGCACCTGCGGCTTTTCCATGCCGTATTCTTCTAGGCAGTCCCTTATGAGCTCATCAGTAAGGCCACTGCCTTTAAGATCCGGATATATGTCTTTGTAATTCTCAATAATATATAATTCCATAACATTATTAAAATGGCGGGACTAACGCACCGCCATTTGATAGATCATATTGGTATTTGAATTATTCCGCTTCTTTCATTCTTTCCAGAATGCGCTGATATCCTTCGGCACCGTAAACGAGGCATTTATTGATCCTGCTGATGGTAGCAGTTGAAGCCTTTGTTATGCCTTCGATCTCACTGTAAGTCTTGCTTTCTGATAACAGTTTAGCAACCTGCAGTCTCTGAGCTATTGCGTGAATTTCGTTGATGGTGCAGATATCTTCAAAAAATCTGTAGCAGTCTTCTTCATCCTCGAGAAGCAGTACAGCCTTGAATAATTCATCTATATCATCTCTCTTGAATTTAGATTGGTATGACATGTGAAACTCCTTTCAATACTGTAGCGCTGTAATGCGCAATAATTCTAAAGCCATTGTAACACCGTTTAACTATACAGTCAACAAATACTTTAACGCCTTAAAGCATTTTGTATTCAATTTTCGGCAATTCTTATTTCAGAAGATCCAGAGCCTTGTCAAGCTGTGGGTCCTTTTCTTCGTTTTCGCTGTCTTTTACTTTAAAGTCAGGGGTAACGCCTTTCTTGTTTATTGCGTTGCCATCGGGAGAAAAGTACTGCATTATGGTCAGCTTCAATGCGGATCCATCATCCAGTTCGACCGTTGACTGGATAACACCTTTACCGAATGTGGTCTGACCTACCAGCTTAAATCCATTGTCCTGAAGAGCAGCAGCCAGTATTTCCGCTGCGCTTGCGCTGTTTTCGTTTACCAGTACAACAGTTTCCAGACTTGTCTTTCCGTCCTCAGCATCGTACTGGTCACGGTTTTTAGCCTTGTCTTCTACATATACAACAGGGCCCTCGTCAAGAAACTGATCGGCGATTTTAATACATGAAGTCAATAGTCCGCCGCCGTTATCTCTTAAATCCAATACCAGCTTTGCTGCGCCCTTGTCTTCCACGGCCTTCAGTGCCTCTTCAAATTCATCTGCTGTATTGTCAATGAATGATGAAATCGCGATATACCCCGTTTCATCATCTATCATTTCGTACTCCACACTGTACTGTACGATCTTTTTTCTGGTTATTTCAGCTTCATTTTCTTTGTTGTCTCTGGCATAGGTCAACTTGACTTTGGTTCCTTCTTTTCCTCTTATGGCCTTTGCCATCAGATCCATATCATCATAAGCCTTATCATCTACCAGCAGCAGCACATCCCCTGCTTTTATCCCTGCAGCTTCTGCAGGTGAATCTTTAGTTACAGATACTACGATATAATTACCGTTGATATCCTGAGAAAAGGTCACACCTATCCCGGAATATTCACCTTCGAGGCTGACAAGCCAGCTATCATATTCGTCGGCAGTCATATATGAAGAATATGGATCATCCAGCCCGGACACCAAACCTTTGCAGGCGCCATCTAAGAGAGCATCCTCATCTGTTTCTTCATAATACCCTGCTTCTATATATTTATATATTTCATCCAGCTTGGAATACTTATCGGCATCATCTCCGGAACCGCCTCCTTTAATAAAGGCCGCTCCCGCTCCCACTACTGCTCCTCCGGCCAGAAAAGCGGCAGCTAAACAAGCTATAAACTTCTTTTTTCCTATATGCATCTCATCATCTCCTCAACAAAAAACTGCACCCGCATGCGTCCATTCCATTTCCGGATTTCAATATTACCTGTGATATCAACAAGATCTCCTCCCCAAAGAAGCTCTTGTTTTTCCTGTGCCTTTTTGAACAGTACACATTCGACAGAAGCTCCGCCTTGTGAAACAGCATTGAATCCGGCATGGGTGCTGTCTGCTCCCATTAATCTCAACTGCCTTATCTCAACATTTCTAAGGAGGAATACAGGTCTTGGGTTTCCTTGGCCCACCGGTTCTATCTTCATAAGTTCAGAGCCAAGTTCTACCGTTACTTCAGAAGGATCCAGTTCCAGATCCCAATTGATTCCGAGATCAAACAGTCCCGGATCTTTATCGAGCATCTTGTCGATTTCATTATCAAGTGAGGTGCGCAGCTGCTGAAGGTTGTCTTCTTTCATCAAAAACCCACATGCGCTTCTATGACCTCCAAACCTTTCAAAAAGATGATCATGTCTTTTAAGGGTTTCGTATATGTCTATCTTATGGGTGCTTCTGCCTGTTCCCTTAAGGAAACCTTCTCCCGATGGAGTCACGATGATAACGGGTCTTTCTGTCGTCTCCCTTATCTTACCTGCTACGATGCCGCCTATCCCTTCATGTATGTCTTCCATATGAAGAACCACGAATTTTTCTTCACCCGTAAGCATTTGTAAACCCTGCTCATAAGCAGACTCCTGCTTTTGCTTGCGAAGATTGTTGTAATGAACAAGTCTTTCCACTTTCTCATCCATGATCGATTCGTCATCAGTCATGAAAAGTTCCACGGCTTCCCCGGCACTTGCCATCCTGCCTGCCGCATTGATATGTGGTGCTATGCCAAACGCGATATTTTCAGATGTTATCCACGGCAGAGATATTGCCTTTTTCAGCTTATTAAGAGCATTCCTTGACCCGCCGTTTATTTTGTTAAGACCATATTTCACCATGGTCCTGTTTTCATCGGTGAGGGATACAACATCGCCTACAGTTCCCACAGCTGCCAGATCAAGACAGTCATTGATGACGCTCTTAGGAAGTCCCGTCTTCTGCCGGATGGCCTGTGCCATCTTGAAAGCTACTCCGCAGCCGGCCAGCTCACGGAAAGGATATGTACAGTCTTTCTGCTTAGGGTTTATAAGTATACAGTCAGCTTTCAGATCATCGATACTATGATGGTCTGTTACTATCACTTTCATTCCCAAGTTTTTAGCATATTCCACTTCATCGTATGATACACTGCCACAGTCTACTGTGATTAGAAGTCCCGTTCCTTGGTCATTGATCTTTTTTATGGCTCCCTTGTTCAGCCCATATCCTTCTTCAAACCTGGATGGAATATAATATGTGAAATTGTCTGTGAGCATACCGATCACATGGGATAATATGCATATGGATGTGACGCCGTCGGCATCATAATCACCGTATATGCATATCTTGGTTCCTTTTTTTATCTCCGACAACAGCAAATCCACTCCCGCTTCCATATTCAGAAGCAGGAATGGATCGTAAGTTTTCTGTGGTCTGTCTGATAAAAATTCATGTATTTCGGATTTCCCTTTTATGCCTCTTTTTTCCAGAAGCTCATACAAAATTTCTTCAGATGTTCTCATAATTTGCCTTTATTATTTAACGTAATTCAATGGGTTCTTATATACACCATCAAGTCTTACTTCGAAGTGGAGGTGCGGACCGGTGGAGTTTCCCGTAGATCCTACTTTAGCAATGGTCTGACCTCTTGAAACAGTCTGTCCATAACTCACAAGAAGTGAAGAACTGTGAGCATATAAAGTTGTAATACCGCCGCCATGGTCGATTACCACACATTTACCGTAACCACCGTTCCATCCCGCGAGGATAACTTTTCCGGAGTTGGCAGCCACTATATTGCTTCCGCTGGAAGCTCCTATGTCTATACCCGTATGGAATTTCCAAGTCCCTGAAATTGGATGGTTTCTGTAGCCAAAAGGTGATGTTATGTAACTGGATGATGGTGTCGGCCATGCCAGTACACCGCCTGTATACTGAGAATTGGAACTTGAACTTCCGGAGCTCTGGATCGTTGATGTCATTGCATCGGCATCAGCCTGCAATTCATCGATCATCTTGTCGATTTCTTCATTGGACTTGGCTATTTTCGCCTTTTTAGCCTCAATGGTTGATTTCTGTTCTTTTGTCACAGCCTCGGACTTCTTCAATTCAGCTTGAAGCTCTTCAGCTTCTTTCTTTTTCTTTTCCAGCACCTTATGAGCTTCTTCCAGCTCTTCAAGAACGCTTTGGTCGGCGCTGTATATTATTTTCACCAGATCAAGGTTTGTCAGAAACTCTGAAAAACTGCCTGAATCGAGAAGTACATCGAGGAATCCAATGGAGCTTGTCTTGTACATATTTCTCAATCTTCCATTGAGGTTTTCTGTCTGCTCATCCACCTTTTCCTGTGCTTCTTCAACTTCCTTTTCAAGAACTTTCAGCTTTTCTTCACCTTCGCTGATGGCGATTTCCAGCTCATTGAGTTTTTTCTCAAGCTCCGTCACCTGGGAAGCAAGGCTTCGCTCTTCTGCTTTCCCTTCTTCGAGTTCTTTTTCCTTCTCTGCGATTTCTTCTCTGATCTCACTCAAAGTGGCTGCACTGACAGCCACAGGCTCCGCTATGAAAAAGAATGCTGTGACAAGAGCGACTACTATTACAAAGCCTCTTTTTTTCATCACTTACTCCCTTCACTCCTTCTTTATTATCAGTTGAGGAATTTCCTCATGGAAATAATACTGCCGCATGCACCGATGCTTACTCCCAGAGCCAGGAATATCCATGCAAAGTTGAACACGAGGAAATCCACCGGAACCATAGGTATGGATAAGATGGATGTTATCTGTGCACCTATGGCATCTACCAGCTTACTGTAGATCAGTGCAGATATACCAACGGATATGCCTGCCGAAATGATACCGATTATGATACCTTCGCCCAGGAAAGGTCCTCTGATGAACCAGTTGGTGGCACCTATATATTTCATGATATTGATCTCATTGGCTCTGTTGAACACCGTAAGTTTGATGGTGTTTGAAACCACTACTATGGAAACGATAATGAGGAATATCATTATGATCACAGCGGCAGTCTGTATGAATTTAGTCGCACTGAGAAGCTTGTCCACTGTGTCTTTATAGAACTTCACATCCTCTATTCCCTCATAAGTCCCTGCCCTCTCAGCAAGAGCTTCTGCATATTCAAGGTCAGATATCTCTATAACTACAGAGTTGGGAAGCGGGTTCTCGGTGAGGGTATCCAGCAGATAGGCATTTTCTCCCCATCTTTCTCTGAATTCCTTCAAGGCATCTTCTTTGGTCTTGTAATATGCCTTATCGACACCGTCCCGGGTCTGTATATCTGCTATTATTACTTCAGCTTCCTTTTTTGTAGCCTTGTCATCAAGGAATATTTCTATTGAATCATAATCATTCTTTATGGATTGTGCTGCAGTATTGATGTTTATAACCAGGATGAAGAAAACACTGAGTATGAGCAGCATTGCCATGATGGCAAATATGGATGCCAGTGCCATGGCTCTGTTTCTGAAGACCTGAAGGAAAGCCTGCTTTAATGTGTAAAAAAATCTTCTCATTATGCTCGGCCTCCTCTCTTGAATCTTGATCTGAATGTACGTCTGTCGCTTACGAGAGTCCCATCTCCATCAGCTCCCTCGGCAGCTTCGGCTATCATTTCCTCGAATCCGTAAGCACCGAACTCATCTCTTACAATACGTCCCTTTTCGATGGCGATAACACGCTTACCCATCTTGTCTACAATATCCTTAGCATGGGTAACCATCACGATGGTAGTTCCTCTCATGTTGATCTGATCGAGAAGCTGCATGATCTCCCATGCAGTATCAGGGTCCAGATTCCCCGTAGGTTCGTCCGCGATGAGGATCCTTGGCTTATTTACTATGGCTCTTGCTATTGCAACTCGCTGCTGTTCCCCTGCAGAAAGTTCGTCAGGATACTTGTCCGCCTTTTCTGAGATACCCACCATGCTGAGCACCTGCGGAACATGCTTGTCTATCAGCTTCTTCGGCTGGTGTATTATCTCCATGGCAAAGGCAACATTTTCATACACAGTCTTCTTAGGCAAAAGTCTGAAGTCCTGGAATACTATGCCTATATTTCTTCTCAGCTTAGGTATCTGTCTGTTGGACAGGGTCGTTATCTCATTACCTCTGACTTTTATGCTTCCCGAATCTGCATCTATTTCCTTTAATATAAGTTTGATAAATGTGGATTTTCCCGCACCGCTGGGACCAACGAGAAAAACAAAATCCCCCTTATTGATCTTAACGGAAACCTTTTCAAGTCCCACATTTGATTTATAATACTTAGTGACATTATTGAATATTATCATCTACTGCCATATCCTTTCTTACATATAAACACACATATAAATGATACTACATGTAGTTGATTATTTCAATATTTTATGGGGAAATATCCACTATATTCGGTGTAATTGATACCCTTTGGTGAAGGTTATGTGAAATCAATACTCTATCCTTAATTCAATGGTGTCCGGAAGATATGTCAAGTCGGTTTTGGCAATGGATACAGGATAGGTTATGATCTGGGAAATGGGAGTTTCTTTCTGTGGATCTTCGAATAATGCATACACTATCAGTTTCCTTTTACCATCTTCTTTTTCAACGGACATCCTGTCTATGGAAACATTAAAGCCTGACGTTGGTTTTTCTCCTCTGGTCACCAGCACATACACATCATCCTCCACTTTGCATGCCAGTGCTCTTTCCAGCGTCTTATACTCGGGTATGACATCTTCTGTTATCTCTATCGGTATGCTTTTTTCCTCAACTACTTTGAAGCCTACCGATTCTTTGCCGCCCATCGTTTTCACATATATGAGGGCTATACATACAACGACGGCAACGATCACCGACAATATCACCAAGAACTTTTTCCTTCCGACAATATTATTTTTTATACTCTCTTTTCCCAACACAAAAACCCCTTTCAATGTAATTGTTCCTAATATAGACTTTATTACATCAGAAAGGGGTTTATTACTCTATGATATTTTATTTGTCGTTAAAGTACGCCTTTTACAGCAGCTACGATATCTGCAGCAGTCATGCCGTACTTTTCCTTCAGCTGATCAGGCTTGCCGGATTCGCCGAAAGTATCCTTCTGACCAACCATTGCCATCTTTACAGGAGCGTTCTTAACAACCACTTCTGCAACTGCACTGCCAAGCCCGCCGATAACGGAGTGCTCTTCTGCAGTTACGATAGCCTTGGTTTCCTGCGCAGCCTTGATGATGATTTCTTCATCGAGAGGCTTGATGGTATGGATGTCGATAACTCTGGCATCGATCCCTTCTTCAGCCAGTGTTTCGGCAGCGATAACAGCTTCGTTGACCATGATACCTGTGGCAACTATAGTCACATCTTTACCGTCTTTAACAAGATTTCCCTTGCCAAGGGTGATGTCAGCATCTTCTCCGTAGAATACAGGAACTGCTGCCCTTCCCAGTCTCACATAACATGGACCGTACATTTCAACAGCCTGCTCAAGAAGCTTCTTGGCTGATACGCCGTCAGATGGATTGATGACCGTCATTCCCGGGATAGTTCTCATGAGAGCGATGTCTTCAAAAGTCTGATGGCTGGCACCATCTTCACCAACTGTGATACCTGCATGTGTAGCACAGATCTTAACGTTGGCTTTAGTATATCCGATGGAGTTTCTGATGATTTCAAAAGCTCTTCCTGATGCAAACATCGCAAATGTGCTGGCACATACTGTCTTACCGGAAAGTGCCAGTCCTGCTGCTGCTGCATACAGGTTCTGTTCAGCGATACCCATGTTGAAGAATCTTTCAGGATATGCCTTGCCGAATTCGGCTGTCATAGTTGATTTTGAAAGGTCTGCGTCCATTACTACCAGCTGCGGATGCTTTTCGCCCAGCTCTACCAGAGCCTTGCCGTACGCCTGTCTTGTTGCCATTTTATCTGCCATTACATTTCACCTCCCAGCTCTGCTACTGCCTGTGCTGTCTGCTCAGCATCAGGAGCCTTGCCGTGCCATCCTGCCTGATCTTCCATGAATGAAACACCTTTGCCCTTGATGGTCTTCGCCACGATCATTGTAGGCTGTCCTTTGCATTCTCTTGCCTTTTTGAATGCGTCCAGTATCTGCTGGAAGTCATGTCCGTCGATCTGGATAACGTTCCATCCGAAAGATTCAAACTTTTCAACAACAGGGGCCACTGTGATGACATCTTCATTCTTACCGTCGATCTGCAGACCGTTCCAGTCAAGGATGCCTACCAGATTGTCCAGCTTATAGTGGGCAGCTGACATGGCAGCTTCCCAAACGATACCTTCCTGGATCTCGCCGTCTCCAAGGAGTACGTATACTCTTCCCGGATCCTTGTCCAGCTTGTTTGCCATGGCCATTCCGCCTGCCACTGAGAAGCCCTGTCCCAGTGATCCTGTGGACATTTCGATTCCCGGAACTTTATTCATATCAGGATGTCCCTGGAACTTGGAGCCGATCTTTCTCAGCTGCATAAAATCTTCCATTGGGTAATAACCCTTTACTGCCAGTGCCGAATACTGGACAGGACCTGCATGTCCCTTGGAAAGGATGAATTTGTCTCTTCCCTTCATCTTAGGTTCAGCAGGATCGATATTCATTTCATCAAAATACAGTGCTGTAACGATGTCGGCAGCTGAAAGGGATCCACCCGGATGCCCTGAGCCGGCATTATGTATAGCTTTGACTATACCGACTCTCACCTCTGCTGCTGTCTTTTCCAGAGCTTTAATATCCATTGTTTCCTCCACTTATAAAAACTTTTTGTTTATAAAATATTTAAAGGGCCGCAAATGCAGCCCTCACATACATCAGAAAAATGAACCATTATCGATTCCCAAGCTTATGCTCAGTGCTTCATTAACTTCCGGTAAACGGGTCTTGTCAATTGTACCGATTCTTTCTTTCAATCTTCTTTTGTCTATTGTTCTGAGCTGTTCCAATAATACTACTGAATTCTTTGACAGGCCGTTGCTGTCCGCCTCGATTTCCACATGAGTCGGAAGGTCAGCCTTGTTTTGTCTGGATGTGATCGCTGCGACTATTATTGTCGGACTGAATTTATTTCCCACATCGTTTTGTACCACCAGGACCGGTCTTACACCGCCCTGTTCGGAGCCCATCACCGGACTTAAATCAGCAAAATAAAGGTCACCCTTTTTAATGCTCACAGTCCCATACTCCTTTATTATGACCTGCCAAAACTCTATGGTCAGGTCTTCTCTATTTCCCAACAACTTTTTTCAATGCAGCAGGAAGTGCTTCCTCGATCTCCACGGATGTCATTCCCCACTGACCATGTTTTTCTGCTGCGATATCGCCTGCCAAGCCGTGGATGAATGCACCTGATTTAGCTGCATCAAATGGATCGATCCCGGATGCCGTAAAGCCGGCGATGACACCTGTGAGGACATCTCCGCTTCCGCCGGTGGCCATTCCCGGATTCCCCGTAGTATTAATATATGTGCCTCTGCCTGCTGATGTCACAACGGTTCCCGGTCCCTTCATCAAGACAATGGCACCTGTCTTTTCACTTATGACTTCGGCAGCAGCTTCTCTGCCCAGTTCCTTAACGGACTTTTCTCCCAAAGCCTCCAGGAGCCTGTCCCCTTCACCTACGTGGGGCGTCAATACCACGGGATATTCTCTTCCTTTGAGACGCTGAAGTCCTTTATCGAATCTTGCGATGCAGTTGATCCCGTCTGCATCAAGGACTACAGGTCCATTATAGTGTTTAAGTATGTTTTCTATCAACAGGTATTTCTTCTCATCTACCCCCAGTCCGGGTCCTGCGGCAACTGCCCCGTAAATATCCAGAGAACCCTGAGGAAATCCTGAGGAAGCATCCATACAGGTAGCCTGAGGAACGGCGATCTGTAATATGTTGAACAATTCGTACGGTGCAGCGATCTTCACAAGACCTGCGCCGGATTTGATCGCACCTCTTGCCGCTAAAACAGCAGCTCCCGCCATACCTACAGAACCGGCAGCTATCAGCACTCTGCCGCACCGGCCTTTATGTATGTCTTCCGGTCTTTCCTTGATTACAGTATTCACATATTCAAGAGTAATTAAACCTGTTTTTCCCATTTAGTTCATGATCCTGTTTCTAATAGTTTACAGTGATATTCCCAGAAACAGCGATGCTATCAGCAGGAATGCCACTGCAGAGAACATATCTGTCAATGATGCCATCATCGGTGAGGCCATCAGCGCAGGGTCGATGCCGACTCTTTTGGCAGCCATCGGCAAAAGGCCTCCCAGCAGCTTTGCAAACATGATAATAAGGAGTAGTGATACAGCAACCGTAAGCCCTATCATCACGGACTGTCCGTCTAAGAAAACCACCTTCGCAAAGTTCAGTACGCTGAGTATTCCTCCAAGGATAATACTTATGCGCAGCTCCTTCCAGAAGACTTTTAGTGCATCCTTAAGGTCGATCTCATCTACAGCCATACCACGTATCACAAGTGTAGCGGCCTGAGTACCTGTGTTGCCGCCGGATCCCATCAGCAGCGGCAGATATGAAACAAGTACGATCACCTGTGAAAGCACTGCTTCAAATCTTGTTATTATGGCCCCTGTGAGCATCAGTGAAATTGTCAGGAATATGAGCCACGGCAGTCTGCTCTTGACGTGTCTGAACACACTCATGTCAAGATACTCGGTATCCGAGTCGTCCATGATACCTGCCATTCTCTCGATATCCTCGGTGGTTTCTTCTTCGATTACCTCCAGGATATCGTCTACAGTGATGATGCCAACGAGTCTGTTTTCGTTATCTACCACAGGTATTGCCAGAAAACCGTATCTGGTGAAGTATTCAGCAACTTCTTCCTGGTCATCGTATACGTTAACGTACACGTAGTCTTCGTTCATCAATTCGCCGACTTTCATATCGTCGTCAGCGACCACCAAAGCTCTCAGGGAAACGATTCCCTGCAGCTTTCTGCCGGCTCTCTTGACATAACATGTATATACAGTTTCGCTGTCGAGGGCTTCCCTCTTGATATGTGCCAGTGCCTCACCTACAGTCATGGTTTCCTGAAGACTGATGTAGTCAGGAGTCATGAGGCTTCCTGCACAAGTGTCAGGGTAGTTGAGAAAAGTGTTGATGAGCTTTCTTTCCTCTTTAGGAGTGCTCGCCAGTATCTTATCTACTATATTGGCCGGAAGTTCCTCCAGCACGTCGATCATATCGTCAAAGTCCAGTTCCTGGATGATATAGTTTCTTTCTCGGTCTGTTATTCCTGCTACGATTTCCAGCTGGTCGTCTGTGGGAAGATACGAGAAAACCTCAACCGAGATATCCTTTGGCAGCATCCTGAAAAGTATTATGGTTTTCTCCATTCCAAGTTCATCCATTACCTCTTCGAGAATCTCGCCAATATCTACTTCGTTGTATTTCAGGATGGCATCTCTCGCTTTAAAGTAAGATTTTTCTTCCAGCAGCTCCAATATATTCTCTATATCCTCATCAAAACGCTGCTCTTTCGTGTCCATATCCATAGCATCCTGTTCCATATATTCAGCCATGATATTGCCTCCTTTCTCTTAATAATCGTTCTTTATAAGTATAGCAAATTTCAGACGTAAATCCAAATGTTTTATTCCCTCTTGATACACCAATATTTGTTATTTATCAGAAAATTTCAACTTCCTATATTTCATTGACTGAAAATGGGCGGAGTGATATATTTAGAGTACATAGGCATTACAAGAATTACAAATATTTATTATTTAAAGAGGAGAAAAGAAAATGTCAAATTATGTAGAAAGAGTCATTGAACTCTGCAAGCAGAACAACCCTGGCGAAATCGAATTCCATCAGTGTGTAGAAGAAGTACTGGAATCACTGGCTCCAGTATGTGACAAGCACCCTGAATACGAAGAAGCTGCTCTTCTGGAAAGATTAGTAGAACCTGAAAGAGGAATCACTTTCAGAGTAGTATGGGTTGACGATGCTGGTAAAGTACAGGTTAACAAGGGCTACAGATATCAGTTCAACAGTGCTATCGGACCTTACAAAGGCGGTCTGAGATTTGCTCCAAACGTATACCCTGGAATCATCAAGTTCCTGGGCTTCGAACAGATCTTCAAGAACTCACTGACTGGTCTGCCTATCGGCGGCGGTAAGGGTGGTTCAGACTTCGATCCTAACGGTAAGTCAGATGCAGAAGTAATGAGATTCTGCCAGGCATTCATGACTGAACTGTTCAGACATATAGGACCTTACACTGACGTTCCTGCAGGAGACCTGGGCGTTGGAGCCAGAGAAATCGGTTACCTCTTCGGACAGTACAAGAGAATCGTTGACAGATACGAAGGCGTTCTGACCGGTAAGGGTCTGCAGTACGGCGGACTGCTGGGAAGAGCAGAAGCTACAGGATTCGGTATCGTATGGTATGCTGAAGAAATGCTGAAGGCAAACGGCGAAGAAATGGCCGGAAAGAACGTTGTTATCTCAGGTTTCGGTAACGTAGCATGGGGTGCTGCTTGGAAACTGCAGCAGCTGGGAGCTAAGACTGTAGCATTCTCAGGTCCTGACGGATACATCTACGACCCAGAAGGTATCTCAACTGACGAAAAGGTTGCATACTTCCTCGAACTGAGATCATCAGGCAAGAACATCTGCGCACCTTACGCAGAAAAGTTCCCAGAAGCTACTTTCGTTCCTGGAAAGAAGCCTTGGAATGTTGCTGAAGATTTCGGCGTTAAGGTTGACCTGTTCATCCCTTGCGCTATGCAGAACGACGTAAGAATGGAAGACGCTCAGAACATCGTTAAGTCAGGCGCTAAGTTCTACTGCGAAGGAGCTAACATGCCTACAACTAACGACGCTCTCGTTTACCTGATGAAGGAAATGACTGCTGTAGGTCCTGCTAAGGCTGCTAACGCCGGCGGCGTTGCTTGCTCATGCATCGAAATGGGTCAGAACTCAGGACACACTGTATATCAGCACGAAGACGTTTATGCTCAGCTGCACACAATCATGAAGAACATCTACAATGCTTGCGCTAAGGCTGGCGAAACTTACTACAACGATAAGAACGCTCTGGTACAGGGTGCTAACATCGCCGGTTTCGAAAAGGTTGCTGAAGCTATGATGGCTCAGGGCTTAGTATAAACCTTACATAGTTTAGACT
>CAYTVH010000017.1:0-29411 GCA_964441805.1 uncultured Oscillospiraceae bacterium
CATCTGGATCTGTGTTTTTTTATCATTAGAATCGTTTTTAGTAATCAAAACAATGAATTCCTTTCGTTTATGATACTAATATTATACCATAAAACACCAATAAACGTTGGAATTTCAATGATTTTAGATACAAAAAAGCCCTCAGCCTCGTGAGAGGCCCGGGCCTTTGTCTACAGTCTGAGCGTAAGTCCAAACGGACTTGCGCTTTCTTTTTTTAGAGAAAAGGAGATGCTTTATGCATAAGAAAAAAGAGAGAAGACGTAATTTGACCATGACCATATTATCATTATCGCTGTTGACCGTAATGGCCGGAGCAGCAGTAGCCCCTGCGCTGAAAGTTATCCAGGACTACTTCTGTGATGTCAACCAGGCGTTGGTGCAAATGGTCATCAGTATTCCGGCATTGTTTATATTTCTGACCAATATGGTCTTTCCTAAACTTTGTAAATATTTCAGATCAAAGGAACTGACGTTGGCAGGCTTGATCATTTACGTTATAGGAGGCTGTGCGGCAGGGCTGTTCAATAATATTTGGGTCGTGCTGTTCTTCCGTGCACTGGTAGGTGTGGGTGTGGGCATCATCATGCCTATGTCGACTGGACTATTGTCTTTTTATTATACGAGAGATAAACAAGACAAGCTCATGGGATATTCATCAGCAATGAATCAGATGGGTGGTGTTATCGCCACTCTGATTTCGGGGATATTGGCAGGGATCAGCTGGAGGGCAAGTTTTCTTGTGTATCTTATGGGTCTTTTGTGTATCGTGCTATGTGTGATATTCCTTCCAAATGAGAAAATCAGCAGTCAAGGCAGTAAGAAAGAGAGAAGTGTTTTCAAGAAATATTATGCATTTGTCATTGCGATGTTTTTGCTGATGTTTACCTTTTTCGTTTATCCATCGACTTTTGCCATAGAAACTGCAAAAGAAGGCGTTATCCCGATGCAGTATGTCGCTGTGATCATGGCGGCAATGGACCTGGTGGCATTTCTTGGCGGGCTGGCATTTGCGAAAGTGAAAAAGCACATGGGAATGAAAACCAAGTATGTGGCACCGATACTGTTCTTAGGAGGATATTTGTCATTATTACTGATTGGAGGATGGCCGGGAGCGATCATCGGATCTGCGTTGATCGGGTTTGCTAATGGTCTGGGGATACCATTTATCATGTCGACAGCGGGGCAAAGCGCAGGTCGTGCAGCAGCAACAACTGTTATGCCGATGTTGTCAATGGCATTGTATCTGGCACAATTCACTACCCCTATGATCTTATCTGTAATAGGGAGTACACCTTATTTGATAGCATCATGTTCGGCTGCATTATTTATGGTCTGGTCATATTTGATCAAAATACCGGAAGCAGGAAAAGAGGCAGTTATACAAGAAAAATGATGAGAGCTATCCATATAAAACAGCAAATTAGTCTCTTGATTTACAATGCCAGATAATTTAAAATAGCGGAGAACTTAATAATCATATGAAAACGACACACGTAGAGCACAGCTCGTAAATCTGATCACGGGACATGCGCTGGACGTGTGTTTTTTGTTTGTCAAAAGGAGGTTAATATGACAAGCACAGCAGTTAAGAAGCCGGAAACGATAGTATTCGTTGCTGCGTTTTCGGCATTTCTGGCTACATTCAACGAAACATTTTTGAACGTTGCTTTTTCACCAATAATGGAGCATTTTGGTGTCAATGTTCCTACAGTACAATGGCTGGCAGCAGCATACATGCTGGGTGCAGCTGTAATGGTACCGGTATCTGCATTCTTATATAGAAGCATTCCAACTAAGCCATTATATTTAGTAACTGTAGGATTCCTTATTGCCGGCAGCGTGATCGGTGCACTGGCACCTACATTTACGATCCTTCTGATCGGCAGGATAGTACAAGCGATCGGTACAGGTATGCTTATTCCTATCGGAATGAATATCACACTCGAAGTTGCACCTAAGCGTAAGCTGGGCACTTACATGGGAATAATGGGAGCCATGACAACATTGGGACCATCATCCAGTGTCATCGTTGCAGGGTTGTTGCTGAACTTTTTCAAATGGCAGGCATTGCTGTGGGTGTATGCAGGTTTGACTGCGATTTGTTTCATTTGTGGTGCTGCGCTGCTTAGCAACATAGCGCATCTTACAAAACCTAAGCTCGATGTAGCATCACCTATTCTGATCGGTATTGCTTTGATAGGTATCCTTTATGGCGTATCTACTGTATTTTCAGGAAACGTAACGCTGGCAGTGATCGCAGCGGTTATCGGTATCATCTTCCTCGTATTATTTATAAAGCGACAGATCAAATTGGAGGAACCGCTTATCAATCTTAAGCCGCTGACAGTAAAGCCGTTCGCAATAGGCGTGGTGATAAACATGCTTTCACTGATAGTGATTTTCGCCATGAATATCGTTATGCCGCTGTTTATGCAGGGCGTGATGGGTAAGTCAGCATTGAATGCATCACTGACATTATTCCCGGCGATTCTTCTTTCCTGTGTTATTTCACCTATTGCGGGAAAGGTATACGACAAACATGGTGCTAAAGTGTTGCTGCCTCTCGGTTTCGCATTGATAGCAGCATTCACATTTGCTCTCACCATTGGCAAGGATATGGATTCCCTGATCATAATGGCAATATTATATATTCCTGTAATATGTGGTTCAGCCCTTATTATCGGACCGGTTCAAAGTTTGGCACTTTCGCATCTGACTCATGAACAAAACCCACATGGTGTAACAGTAATGAGTACCGGCTTCCAAATTGCAGGCTGTATAGGTTCATCACTGTTCACAGGAGTATATTCCATGTGTGCGGCAGCAGGTTCTCCAAGCGCAGGTTTCAATGCGTCAGGAGTATTAGCAGCAGCATTGGCCGTTGTCGGCGTCGTATTATCGATAATGATCAACAGATATTCAGCTAAGGCTCACGTTGAGAAGAAAGAACGATCTTTGGAAGCAACAGGTATAGCGGCTGTTATGAAGAAAGATGTTTTCAGCGTGTCAGTACACGCGACAGTCCTTGATGCACTCAAATGTATGACAGAAAAAAAGACAAGCGGTCTGCCTATTTTAGCAGATGACGGTCATGTTGCAGGTTTTATCTCAGATGGAGATATCGTAAGGTTTATGTTGGATGCTGACAGAGAAAGTTCAAACTTTGCACATATGTATCCACTATGGCACGATATAAAAGCTCTGGATGAACAGATGAGTGAATTAGAAAGATATAACGTTATGGAGCTGGCAAACAGAAAGGTAATTGCTGTAAACATAACAGATGATGTGAGAACGTTATTTAAAATTCTGTCGGATAAGAAAGTCAAAAAAGTGCCGGTACTTGACAATGGTATAATCGTCGGTACAGCAAGCAGATCAGACTTGCTTCGTAAGATGGTCGCACAGTCACCGATAGTGATCAGTAATAAAAATATGTGATGAGAAAAAATACCTGGGCGGTAGACGACCAGGTATTTTTGTTTTAAAGGAGATTTACTGTTAACTGCTTTTGATGGTCTAACGCTTTTGCAAAATTCAATGCTGTCGATTATGTTGATGTTTTCATGTTCAAAAAAAAGAAAACGTCAATCAAACGTCATTGTGAGCAGCTTTTTATTCTAATATCATTAAGATAGAGGAAGTTACATTTGTATTTTGGATTTTAAAAGGAGGGGTTGTTGTGAGTGAAAGAAATTTGAACGAGCAAGGTGAATTAAAAAGAACGCTAAATTTACCGTTACTGGTTGGCTTCGGTCTAGCTTATCTGGCACCTACAGTAGTGTTCAATTCATATGGCATTTGGACTGTAGAAACAGGCGGACATTATCCGCTTGCACTTTTAATTACAACAATTTTGATGACCGTTACAGCTTACAGTTATACTAGAATGACAAAAGTATATCCTATTGCGGGTTCTGCATATACATTTGTACATAAATCTGTGAATTCACATTTGGGATTTATGACAGGTTGGGTAATGCTGCTTGATTATATGCTTTTACCTATGATATGTTTCCTTTTGATAGGAATTTATGTAAATCTGTATTTTCCAACATTGCCGGTTTGGCTGGTTGTAATAGTTGTTGTTGGAATTGCAGCCTGCATAAACATCATCGGTGCAAAGATGGCATCTATCGTAGACACTATCATCATTATAGCTCAACTTGCTTTTACAGCATTTACAGTTATATTGTGTTGCATATATGTGGTAGGTAATGGAGATTCATTGATTCAGGGGGCTGCAATCTATAATCCAGAAACATTTGAAATGGCGACAACACTTAAGGCAGCGGCTTGTCTCTGTTGTGCATTTGTTGGCTTTGATGCGGTGACAACTATGGCAGAAGAAACTAAAAATCCGGATAAAATCATGACCCCTGCAATTATGATCGTTTGTGTAGGTGCAGGAATAATGTTCTTTATCACATCTTATGCAGTTCAAATCGCATGGCCGGAAGCGCACACATCAATTGTTGATCCTGATTCTGGTGTTTTTGAATTCTTCCCTGCAATCGGTAAAGGGTATGTTGCTGATATTTTCTTTGTTGTAGACAATTTTGCATCATTTGTATGTGCTATGGCAGCAGTAGCAGCAGCATCCAGGATCCTGTACGGTATGGGTAGAGATAACATTCTCCCTAAGAAAGTTTTTGGATACATAAATCCAAAATTTAATACACCGGTTTATAACTTGATAATCATTTCTATCGTATCATGTTCAGCTATTTTATATGCAGATAACTTATTAGGGGCTTCTGAATTGATTTCGTTTGGTGTAATAGTAGGATTTGTAATGGTTAATTTATCTGTTATTTTCCATTATTATATAAGAGGTGGTCAAAGAAAAGGTGCTAAAAACAAAATCATGTATTTGATAGTACCTGCCTTCGGAATGATTATTTTGATAGGGGCATTCCTGTTTATCGGAAATGGAGCGAAGATATTAGGAGGAATTTGGACAGTATTAGGCATTATTTATTTGGCATTTAAAACAAAAGGATTTAAAGAATTGCCTCCGGAAATGCATTTAGAATAATTAATTACATCAATAAGGCGGCGCTTGAGCCGCCTTATTGATGTAATGTATGTTACTGTATGAGGTGTAAAATGGATATTAAAAAATTTGTTAATATGTTTTGTCTTATATTAGGAGTATCAGTAATTATTTTCGGGATTATTGTTTTGGTGGGAAGGATGAATGGCGTAGATAGCGCCAGAGGCATTATACCCATATTTCTGGGGGCTATAGTTGTGTTGTGGTCGGGTGTTTCTATGATAAGAAATCTTAAAAAATGATAGGAGTGACAAGTATTCACACTTTAAGGAGTAATCAAATGGATGCAGATAAAACCTTGTTCAACGGAAATATTTACACATCAAATCTTTAGATGCCCCGGGCAGAGGCTATTGTAATCAATGGGAAGGCTTAGTTGAGTTTGAGCGATATATATGATACTCTTAAGTGAATGAAAGAGGTATTACCATGAAACATAAGTATCAGATTGAAAACACGCCATTAAGTCTGAGCGTGTATTCCGTTGAAAAAACTGCGACTACTTTGCATGATAGAGGTACGCTGGAGATAATCTTTTGTTTAAAAGGAAGCGTAAAATTCTCTTATGCCTATGAAGAGTTTACGCTCAGGGCAGGAGAGTATATTTCTGTAGACAAAGATGCCTATTATTTATATGATGGACAGGACAATATCTGCGTGTCATTTTATTTTGATCTGTCTCGATATGAAAAGAAATACCCTTTTATTTGCAACAACCTTTTTGTTTGCGAGGGTTTAGCTGATAACAAGAAAGAATATACGGCATTGGCTCATAACCGTCTTAAAGGCATGATGATAGCCCTTTTGAAATACATGCTGGAAGATGGTGAGGTGGAAAAAGTTGAAAGGACTGCGGAAAAAATAATCGATACTTTCGTAGAAGCCTTTGACGTAATGGCCTTCTATACGGGGGATATAGCAAACAAGCAGGAAGACCTTGGTAAGATACGATATGTTAACGATTATATATATACGCATTTGAAAGAAAAGATCACCATAGGGAACCTTGCCAAGGAGTTTAATTTTGCAGAAGGTTACATGTCAGAATACATTCGGAAAAATGCTCTTGGCTTTCGAAACATGCTGAGTTATGTGAGAGCAAATGCTTCTGAGTATTATCTCTTGAATACGGATAAGACTATCCTGGAGATATCGGAAGAATGCGGATTCTCCGATGTAAAATACTATTATTCGGCATTTAAAAAATGGTATCGCTGTACACCGAAACAATTTAGAAATCAGTACTGCCAAAAGCAGGAGGAACGTATTTGGTATAAAGATATTTCGGATATCCAGACGGTGCTTAATGAAATGCTTATTACACACTATATGGATACTTTTATTGGGTAATCAATAGCCGCCGGTTCATAGAACCGGCGGCTATTGCTGTTTTCGTGTTAAAAAGCACAAAAACAGCAATGAAAGAGCGTTGTATTTAATAATTTAAATAAGTATTCTTAAATTAAGAAACGCGTTTTGAAATACTAATAAGGAGGATTTAGGATGAACTCAGCAGATATGGTTCTGCTTAATGGGAACATTCTTTCCATCAGTAAAAATGATGAAAGAATGAGAGGCGAAGCCATTGCCATTTCCAATGGTCTTATTGAAAAAATAGGGACAAATGAAATCATTGAGCCTTATATCGGCAATGAGACTGAGGTGATCGACTGTGGCGGAAAAACCATATTACCGGGTCTGTGTGACGCACATTGTCATGCATCTGTTGCCAGTGCAGCTTCTGCTGCGTGTGATCTTTTTGGCATATATCGGCAAGAAGGCGAAACAGCATCAGATGTAATAGAACAATATAAGCAGAGATTACAAAGTTACATACAAGAAAATCCAGACAAGCAGCTAATTCGTGGAACCGGATGGGTGGAGTCTAACTTCAATGGCGACGAGGAATTCCCGACATGTGAAGATCTGGATATGATTTGTGCCGACAAGCCTGTGATTTTGGAAGCTTTCTCGCAGCACAATTTATGGGTCAATTCAAAAGCGATGGAGATCGCAGGTGTAAGCTGCGAGACACCGGAGCCACATATTGGGAAAATACATCGATACAAAGATGGGCGGCCAACGGGGATTTTTAATGATCCGGAAGCGATGAACATCATAAAGAACAATGTTCCCGGTTATGACCCTTCGGTAGAAGAGTATAAGGATATGCTGCTTTGGTATCAGAAAGAATGTGCCAATAAATATGGCGTGACTCTTATACAGGATTGCATGTATTCAGACAATGCCAGAGATGCATATGTGGAGCTTGCCAAAGAAGGCAGATTGACGATAAGAGCCAGAGGTGTTTATTATCTGGACCCTAACAAACATAAAGTGCAGTTGCCGGAATACATAGCCCGTAAGGGACAGGATGATGTCGCTGATCTATTCAGAATCAATACCGTGAAGATGTTTGCGGAGGGTGAATTTAGCTTGTTGGAACCGTATGAGGACCAATTCTGTGATGCATGCGGATTGCCGAAGGGGCATAACGGACCTCTCTATTGGACTGATGATGCCTTTGAGGAATGTGCAGCAATGGCTATGGATGCGGGTTTTAATATCCACGTTCATGCCATGGGAGATGGTGCGGTAAAGCAAAGTACCGATTGTTTGGTGAATGCACAGCAAAGAACCGGTAAAGAACCGAGAAATGCTATAGCGCACTTGATGCTGGTACCGGAAGAATGTGCTAAAGCTATGGGTGAGAACAACATCGTCGCCAACTGCCAGATGAGATGGATGGTTTATGACGATGACATCCACAGCATGGTTTCGATGATGGGCAAAAAACGTGCGGAAAGTGCATATCCATTAAGAATGTTGTTGGACAACAATGTGATCGTAGCCCAGGGTACGGACTTCCCGGTTACTCCTCCTCCTAATGTCATGCATGCCATCCAGTGCGGTATGACAAGACGTGTATTTAGAGATGTGAATGATTATGAGCGGCTTAAAGAGAATGTTTTAGGTGATGAAAAAGCAGCATCACTGGAAGAAGCTGTGAAGATCGCCACATGGGGAGGTGCATATCAAACCTTTCTGGAGGATATCACAGGCAGTATAGAAGAAGGTAAATCCGCTGACCTTGTGATACTGGATTCTGATATCGAAAATACTGATATCAGCGAAATTTACGGCATAGAAGTGGAAAAAACGATTTTTAAAGGAAGTATCGTATACGAAAATAAAGGAGGCGTGAAAAATGTCAGAAAATAACATTAACGCACAAACTCAAGGCACGGAACTCAAACGAGTTTTAAAGCTGCCAACATTGGTATGTCAGGGGTTGGCATATCTGTGCCCGGCATGTGTACTTTTATACTATGGAATTATCAATACTTTGACCAATGGACATTTTGTACTTACTTTGGTTATCTCCGGTTTTGCGATGTCACTGACAGCATTCAGCTACGCAAAGATGTGCAGAAGATATCCTGAAGCAGGTTCTGTTTACAGCTACGTTACCGGATCCATTGGACCAAAGACCGGCTTCATCTCCGGTTGGGGTCTGATGCTGGACTATCTGCTGTTACCGATGACTTGTTATCTGTCATGCGGGCTGTATCTTAATATTTTGATTCCTGCGATCCCTATCTGGGGATGGATCATCATTTCTGTTCTGTTCGTAGCTGTTTGTAACTATGTTGGTGTCGGTGTTTCTTCGATCATCAACAATATCAACGTAGTTGCTCCGATCGCAGCACTGGTAGTAACAGTATTCTTTATCATAAAGTTTGTATTGCAGGGCGGCGGTGCAGGAACACTGTTCTTCCCGGAAGCTATTTATAATCCGGAATTATTCCAGTTCAATACGATTTTGACAGGCTCTGCTATCATGGCGGTGGTATTCGTAGGGTTCGACTCCGTTACTACATATGCGGAAGAAACCATCAATCCTGAGAAAAATATGCCTAGAGCCGTTGTTCTGATTTGCATAGGAGCTGCGATAGAGTTCATTATCGTTGCTTATATCATGCAGTGCGGATGGCCATATGAACCGGGAACTCTGGCAAACCCTGATACAGCTATTACAGAATACAATGAATACATTGGCATTGGATGGATGAACTTTATTTTCATCATTATAAATACATTGGCATGTCTTGGATGCTGTATCGCAGGTAATGGTGCAACAGCCAGAATCCTGCTGAGTATGGGAAGAAATGGCTTCCTGCCTAAGAAATTCTTCGGATACATACATCCAAAATTCCAGACTCCATCAAGAAACATCCTGCTGACAGCAGTAGTTGGTCTGACAGCTATTATCTTCCAGAACAGCCTGATGAACGCCATGTCGTTGGTAAGCTTCGGTGCACTGTTGGGCTTCATTCTGACCAATATTTGTGTAATCATGAGATTCTGGGTAAGAGACAAAGAACGCGGAGGCACATCCGTTTGGAAATACTTGATCGTACCTGCAATTGCAGCAGCCATTTGCGTGTACTTATGGTTGAACCTGACAATAGCAGCAAAAATTGTCGGATTCTCCTGGATAGCGATTGGAATTATAGTTTTGGCCATTACAACAAAAGGCTTCAAGGAATTACCTCCTGAAATGGAACTGTGATCTTAAGTGGTGAAATGGTATGAAAAAACTCTTTGACATGACATTGACACAGGAGAATGATGTCTGTATGGGAGAAACGTGTAAGGGAGAAGCCCTTATAGTACCTACAGACAAAGGCTATTTTGATGGAGAAGAGCTAAAAGGGGTAGTTGTACCTATGGGAATGGGTGTCGTTTATATGAAAGATCCCGGTAAAAACGACATAAAGACGACTATGCTTTTGAAAACCGATGATGATGCAAAAATTATAATGGATATGAAAGCATGGTTTGATATCGATCCTGATGTGGAAGCTAAAATGTCTGAAGGGATCGCGGTGAGCCCGGAAGACTACTACTACAAAGGGAACGTGTCATTTCAAACCGATAATGAAAAATATAAATGGCTTGAGCGCAAAGTATGCGTATGCATGACCGAAGTAAAAAGCTGGGAGCGACTCCATACAACCGTATATATAATTTGATTTATAAAGGGGAAAGCTGCTGATGCCTTCCCCTTTGTTAAAAGAAGGTGACTGAGAAAATGAAAGTATTGCTTAACGGGAGAATATATACTTCAAACACTGATATGCCCACGGCAGAAGCTGCGGTCATTTCAGGCAAAGAGATAAAATATATTGGGAACCGTCAGGGGGCTGAGAAGTTTATACCGGAAGCCGAAGTTGTTGATCTGAAGGGTCAGACTGTACTTCCGGGTATGATCGACTCTCATATACATCCGGCAGCATGTACCGGCAGCCTGTGGCATGTGAAACTTCCATGGACCCAAAATGTTGACGAACTATTGGATTTTGTAAAAAAATACGCAGAGGCACATCCAAAAGAAGAAGAACCGTTCATTTATTTTGAATATTATCCCACATCGATGTTCGATGAACACGGACCGACCAAGGAAATGCTGGATTCAGCTGTATCGGACAGACCGGTGCTTTGTCAGGACTTTGGAGAACATCTTTGTTGGGTAAATTCTAAAATGCTGGAGCTGCTAGGTGTTGATAAAAATACGCAGGATCCCAGCAGATTGGAAAGTTTTGTTCGTGATGACGAGGGAAATCCAACCGGCTGGATCAAAGAAATGGCGTGGTTGCATTTTGCAGATAACATGTATAAAAAAATTGACTGGTATCCGCCAAAGGATATTACACCGGAAACCATGGAATCGTTTTTCTGTTTCATGGAGGAGTGCGGCATAACTGCACTGTTTGATGGTTTTATTGAAAGTGATCAACAGATCGAAGCATTATATCAGCTGGATAAAGCGGGTAAACTTCATACATATTATGACGGCTCCGTACGTTTCTGGGAGTACAAAGATCTTCCGGAAAAAATTGCTAAACTACGTGAATATCAAGAAAAATATACTACGGAGCATATCAAGATCAATACCATGAAATTGTTCCTGGATGGAACAAATGAAAGTGGAAACAGTGCCTCGCTTTATGAACACATAAATGATCCCGGAAATTATGGTGAAATCATGATGGAAACTGCAGAACTTACCGACTGCCTGATTTTGTGCAACAAGGAAGGTTTGGATCTGCATATCCACATGGTGGGCGACAGAGCATTCCGTGTGGGCTGTGATGCTGTAGAGTCTGCTAAGAAAATTGCCGAAGCACAAGGTGTCCCATGGATTTGCAAACCGGTATTTGCCCATTGCGAGCTGGTGGATCCTTTAGACATGCATCGCCCTGCAGAGCTTGGAATCAGTATAAACTGGAGTTGCCACTGGTCGGGGGGATATTTTGGCGAAGAGGCCATCCGCTTTTACGGTGAAGAAAAATGGAACAGGATGTATCAATTCAACACTATGTTAAACAGTGGTGCAGATGTTGCTTTTTCCAGTGATGTTGTCACAGGATATGAACTTCATAGGGCATATCCGTTTTTCGGCATGCAGGTTGCCGCCACCAGAGTAGATCCGGAATTTCCTCTTGATCCCGATAAATATCCGGGAAGCATGAGGCCTGAAGAGGATGCAAAGCTCAGTGTAGAGACATTGATGGAAGGCTATACCCTCAAAGGCGCCAAGCAACTCAGGTGGGAAGATATAATGGGCAGCCTGGAAACAGGGAAGGTGGCTAATATGATAGTTGTCGACAAAGATCCCATGACAGTGTCGCCGGACCGACTGAAGGACATTGAAGTACGGGCAGTTATATTTGACGGTTCAGTTATACGCGGTGCAATATGAAATTAAGGAGCAATTATGGAATTTAAATATAGAAAATTATTCACGCCGATAAAGATAGGAAACTGTGAAATAAAAAACAGATTCGCCATGGCACCAATGGGACCGTTGGGTCTGGCTGATGCAGAAGGCGGCTGGAATCAAAGAGGTATTGATTATTACACCGAACGAGCAAAAGGCGGGACGGGTCTTATCATTACCGGTGTCAGTTTTGTAGACAATGAAGTTGAGGAGCATGGTATGCCTAATTGCCCTTGCTCAACACATAATCCGGTGCATTTTGTAAGGACTTCCAGAGAAATGACCGAACGTATCCATGCATATGGAGCAAAAGTATTTTTCCAAATGTCCGGAGGATTTGGACGTGTTACTATTCCTACAAATCTGGGAGAATTCCCGCCGGTAGCACCATCTCCCATCAAACACAGATGGCTTGAGAAAACGTGCCGTGAGCTGACAAAGGAAGAAATCAGATACATAGTAGAACTGTTTGGCAAAGGTGCCTTCAATGCGAAACGTGCAGGTTTTGATGGTGTACAGATCCATGCAGTTCATGAAGGATATCTGATTGACCAGTTTGCAATCGCTTTGTTCAACCAGAGAACAGACGAATACGGCGGAAGCTTGGAGAACAGACTGAGATTTGCCAGAGAAATCGTTGAAGAAATAAAGAAAACATGTGGTGCAGACTTCCCTGTCACCCTTAGATATTCTCCGAAGAGCTTTATAAAAGATTTTCGTGACGGAGCACTTCCGGGAGAAGAGTTTGAAGAAAAAGGCCGTGACATCGACGAAGGTGTTGAAGCAGCGAAACTTCTGGTAGAATACGGATATGACGCACTGGATACTGATGTTGGATCATACGATTCTTGGTGGTGGAGCCATCCGCCTATGTATCAGGAAAAGGGTCTTTACAGACCGTATGCAAAACTGATGAAGGATACTGTAGATGTTCCTGTTATCTGTGCAGGCAGAATGGATGACCCGGATATGGCACTGGAAGCAATCGAATCAGGTGTCACAGATATGATAAGCATGGGCAGACCGCTGCTGGCAGATCCTGATTATGTAAATAAGCTGAGAGCCGGGAAGGTAAAGGACATCCGTCCTTGTATTTCTTGTCATGAAGGGTGTATGGGTCGTATCCAGGAATACTCGATGCTTAACTGTGCGGTGAATCCTCAGGCCTGTCGTGAAAGATATAATGCCTACATGCCTGTTTTAGAGCCTAAAAAGATTTTGATAGTAGGTGGAGGTGTTGCCGGTTGTGAAGCAGCAAGAGTGCTTGCCGTACGCGGACACAAGCCGGAACTCTTTGAGAGGGAAGCACGTCTGGGAGGAAATCTTCTGCCGGGAGGAAGACCGAACTTTAAGGAAGATGATATTGCATTGGCAGACTGGTACGCCCACACATTGGAGCAGCTGGGAGTGCCTGTTCATCTGAATACTGAGATCACAAAAGAAGATGTCTTAAATTATGATGCCGATGCAGTGATCATAGCAACAGGTTCTGATCCGCGCATCATCAGAATTGGCGGCGGTGAAAATGTTTTTTCTGCAGCAGATGTGTTGCTTGATAAAGTCGATCCGGGTGAAAAGACAGCGATCATCGGAGGCGGGCTTGTTGGGTGTGAAACTGCGTTATGGCTGGCTCAGAACGGAAAACAAGTAACAATAGTGGAAGCTCTCGACAGACTGCTGGCTAAAAACGGTCCGCTTTGTCATGCAAACAGCGAAATGCTGGAAAAGCTGATACCGTTCAATAATATAGATGTGATCACTTCTGCAAAGGCAGTGGAGCATGTTGATGGTATCCTCACTTTAGATACCCCTGAAGGTGAAAAGAATATAGAATGTGACTCTGTTATTTTATCTGTAGGTTATAAGGAAAATGCAGAACTTTACAGAGAACTGGAATTTGAGATCCCGGAAATTTATCTGCTGGGAGATGCGAAAAAGGTTTCCAATATCATGTATGGTATATGGGATGCATTTGAAGTGGCGAATCATATATGATATTCTATAATACAGACGATCCATATTATGAGAAAGGGGATAATCATGTCTGTTTTGTTTGGAAAACTAAAGCTGAAAGAAGGGATCAAGGAGAATCCATTCCAATGTGAGAGAGATGGATTGACCATTAGGGGAACAGAATATCTGCCTCAGGGCAATGATCTGCCCATAGCTATAGTATGCCATGGTTTCATGGCGTGGCAGGATACGGTAAAACATTATGCCGCACTGCTGGCTGAAATGGGTTTTGCATCTTACTGTTTCGATTTCAACGGCGGATCTGTGATGAAAAGCAGAAGCGACGGGAAAACGACGGAAATGTCCGTTCTGACAGAAGTTAAAGATCTGGAGGCAGTGATAGAGCATTTGATGACGCTGCCGTATGTGGATAAGAACAGGATATTTCTCATGGGCTGCAGCCAGGGAGGTTTCGTGTCTTCATTGGTGGCTGCAAAGAACAAGTATCCCATCGAGAAGCTGTGCCTTTTTTATCCCGCATTCTGCATTCCCGATGATGCCAGGGCAGGAAAGATGATGATGACAAAATTCGACCCGGACGAGGTGCCTGAAATACTCCGCTGCGGACCAATGAAACTGGGCCGATGTTATCCCATGGACGTGATGCACATGGATCCGTTCAAAGAAATCAAAGCCTATGAAGGACAGGTCTGCATCGTCCAAGGAACGGCAGATAAGATCGTGGATACCACCTATGCAGAACGTGCAAAAGAAGCATATGAGGCCACTGCTCCCGAAGGAATGGAACAAGACAGGAGAGTGGAGCTGCACCTTATCGAAGGCGGAACACACATGTTTTCAAAGAAACATGATGTCATCGCGATGGAAATACTGAAAGGCTTCTGCGGCATGTCTCGTATCTCGTCCGATTTTTCCAACACCTCGGACAATTAACTGAATATTTCCAATAAAGTCAAACCAACCTCTATGGTTTGACTTTTATTTTTTACTATGAGATACTAAATGTGTATGTGTAAAATACATAATTGTTATAATCAATTCATGGAAAGGATTTTAAAATGACTACAGAAATACTTATTTCTGCGATAGGTTTGGCGGCGGCATTCGCACTGATGGCGATCCTGATCTTCAAACAGCTGTCACCAATACTCATTGGACCTATCGCAGCGATCCTGGTATGTGTAACAAGTAAGCTGCCTGTATTCGAAACAGTTACCACAACTTACATGCAGGGAGTTATGGGATTCTTCGTATCCTATTTCTTCATTTTCTTACTTGGAAATATATTCGGAAGTCTCTATCAGGTTTCAGGAGCGGCGAGACAGATAGGATCTATCATTTCCAGCAAGTTCGGAACTAAAAACGCCATGTGGGCATGTATGCTTCCTGCAGCTATCTTGAGCTACGGCGGCATCAACAGCTTTGTTATCATCTTCGCTATCTATCCGGTGGCACTGAAGATCTTTGAAGACGCTGACCTGCCTACAAGACTTCTGCCGGGTATCGTATGCGGCGGTATGTGGACATTCGCTATGACCGGTCCGTTCGCACCACAGATCCCTAATATCGTTTCAATGGGATACCTTGGAACTCCTGCATATGCAGGTCTGCTTCCCGGCATCTGTTCATCACTGTTCATGGCTCTGACAATAATCTGGTACATGAACTATAGATGTAAGCAGGCCAGACTTAGAGACGAACATTTCGAATGGCCGGAAGGTGTTGAACGTCCTGATGAAAATGAGCCTGCTCCTAACGGATGGCTTTCCATAGTTCCTATCGCACTGGTGTTGGTTCTCTTCAATATTGCAGAGATCGATATCGTTATCTGCCTGCTCATCGGAATCGCAGCTGCAGTGGTTATCTTCTGGAAATACCTGCCTAAGAAAGCAGAAATGAAAGAAATCATGAACAAGGCAGCGCTGACTTCCATCACAGTAATCACAAATACAGCTGTTATAGTAGGATTTGGTTCTGTAGTAAAAGGAATTTCATTCTATCAATTCGCAATAGATATCCTGATGGGATCTGAAGCCAACCCTTATCTGGTTGCAGCTATCGGTGCCAATATATTCGCAGGTATCCTGGGATCAGCTTCCGGCGGTATTTCACTGGTATACGAATCCATCGGTGACGTATTCTTAGAATACGGACAGCAGGGTTATAATCTGGAATATATCCACAGACTGGCGGCTGACGGCTGCGGCGGTCTTGACTCACTGCCATGGAACGGTTCTATCGTATCGGTGTTTGCGATTTGTCACACTACACATAAGAAATCATACCTGGATGCATTCATCACAGGTCTGGTTATCCCTATGGTGGCAACATTCGCAATCGATCTGCCGATCATCCTGCTGATGGGATAATCAACAGCGAACTCAAAGGAGACAGTTAATGGATTTTATTGAAATTATCAAAGCGATAATACTAGGTATCGTTGAGGGTATTACAGAGTGGCTGCCTATCAGCAGTACCGGACATATGATACTTGTGGATGAGTTTATCAAGATGAACGCATCTGCTGCATTCATGGAAATGTTCCTGGTAGTCATCCAGCTGGGTGCCATTTTGGCAGTAGTTGTGATCTACTGGAAGACGCTCATACCTACCAACAAGAAAACTTGGATCATGTGGGCGAAGATCATCGTATCATGTCTGCCGGCAGCTGTTATCGGATTATTGTTTGATGACTTGTTCACAGCGCTCTTCTTCAACTGGTATACGGTAGCCATCGCTTTGATCGTATTTGGTATCGCATTTATCATAATCGAAAACAAGAACAAGGCTGTGCAGCCAAAGGTAACACATCTGGATGATCTGACCTTCACACAGGCGCTGATCATCGGATTGTTCCAGGTGATCGCAGCTGTGTTCCCGGGAACATCACGATCCGGAGCAACTATCTTAGGTGGGCTTATGATAGGCGTTTCAAGAACGGTTGCTGCTGAATTCACATTTTTCCTGGCCATTCCTGTCATGTTCGGGGCAAGCCTTCTGAAACTTGCAAAGTTCGGGCTGTCCTTCACTGTGGAGGAAGGCATCCTGCTGGCGGTAGGAATGATCGTGGCATTCGTAGTATCCATAATAGCCATAAAGTTCCTCATGGGATATATCAAAAAGCACGACTTCAAAGTATTCGGATGGTATCGTATCATTCTTGGTCTGATCGTTATAGATTACTTTCTCATGAAGATGTTTTTTTAATAGATCGCTGAGCAGCAAAAGCGTAAGTCCAAACGGACTTGCGTTTTTTATTTGGTCATACCGCCAATAATGTTTTTTCATATTGGGACTTCCGACATGGCAAACAATGGTGTAATATATTATTACAGCAAAATGGCAAAGCCACGAGTGAAATCAATGGGTAGAAACGGAGAAAATCATGGAAAATATACTGATAAATAAAGACGGGAATGTGGCTGTAGTATCTTTGAACAGAACCAACGTCCTAAACGCTTTCAATTCTGAGATGATCGCAGATCTGACCAATGCCATCATAGAGACGGGAAAAGATCCCGATGTATATGCTATCATTTTAAACAGCAGCATAGGTAAGGCATTTACAGCGGGCGGAGATATCAAAGAAGAAGCACAGCTCACATATGACACGGCCTATGATTTTTCAAAGAGGGGCCAGGAATGTGCCATGGCCATATATGATTGTCCTGTACCTGTCATCGCAGCAGTGGATGGTTATGCCCTCGGCGGAGGAATGGAACTGATCCTTGCTGCTGATATCACGGTGGCAGCAAAGACAGCAAAGATCGGCGTTCCAACCATCAATCTGGGTGGTATACCATGCTGGACAGCAACTCAGCTGCTGCCTAGGATTGTCGGTCATTCCGTTGCAAGCGATATACTTCTGACAGGTAAAATAATGGATGCAGAAGAATGTTATCGACTTCATCTGGTGGAATATCTTACAGAAAAAGAAAACCTTATGGAAAAGGCAATGGAAGTTGCCAAAACCATAGCAGACAAATCACCATGGGCTGTAAAACTCATGCGTGATTCCATCAAGAAGGGGCTGGAAATGCCTCTTGATGACGCTTTGGAACTGGAAAGGAATATTTTCAAAGAATGCTATACAAGCAGCGACAGGACAGAAGCTACTGCAGCGTTCCTGGAAAAACGCACCCATAAGCCATATAACAACCGTGAAGGTTGGTGCAAATAGGATGGACACATTATGAAGGGGAACAATACATCAGTGAAAACCAAAGACAAATCCCTGGCGTGGGAAGAAATAAAGACAGAACATATAATACAGAATGAATGGATAGACTTCAGAGAGTCCACATACAGATTCCCTGACGGCAGGGAGATAGGACCGTTCTACAGCTACAGCCGCAGAGATTATGTGGTGATTGTGGCTTCTGATGAGGATGGTAACTATTTGTGCGTGAGACAGTTCAGGCAGGGGATCAGGGAAGTGACTACAGAGTTTCCTGCAGGCGGTATCGAACGAAAAGATGGTAAAGAATATGGCGAACCTGCAGAAGTGAATGCCCCCAGCGATTTAGCTGAAGATGCCTTAACAACTGCAAAGCGCGAGCTTCGTGAAGAGACAGGGTATGAGTCTGATGAGTGGGAGCATCTGCTGACCGTTCCGTCCAATGCAACTATAGCAGATAATTACGCATATATTTTCACTGCGAAAAACTGCCGCAAGTCATCGGGACAGGATCTTGACGACTTTGAATTTGTAGATGTGATAAAACATACGAAAGAAGAAATCGAAGAGATGATCGCTTCGAATAAATTTCAGCAGGCTATGCACATCATGGCGTGGCTGCTGGCCAAGAGACAGGCAAAATAAATCAGCATTGCCGGAGCAGCAGGAACAAGTCCTAAAGGATGAAATGGCTGCAGCCAAAAACAAGAAAGCTGACATGCACTAGCTTCGGGTACAAAGGGTTCTGCGTGGAAGTGTACTCGGAGGATAAATAATATCGGCCGGAAGGAGAAAACATATGAATATTTGCGTATTCGGCGCCAGCAGCGAGACGATCGACCATAAATATATAGAAGCAGGCGAACACCTGGGAAGGGCAATGGCATCCAAAGGGCACTCTCTCGTCTTCGGAGGAGGAGAGACAGGACTCATGGGTGCAGTTTGGCGCGGTGTAAATGAAAAAGGCGGCAAAAGTATAGGCGTTGCGCCTACGTTCTTCGATAGACCGGGAGTGCTGGTCAAGAATTGTACCGAGTTCTTTTTTACGGAAACCATGAGAGAGCGTAAAGAACTGATGGACCAAAAATCAGATGCCTTCATCATGACACCGGGCGGAATCGGAACCATGGAAGAGTTTTTCGAGATATTTACATTGAGACAGCTGGGACGTCACGAAAAACCAATCGGTATCCTCAATGTCGGAGGTTATTACGATGAGCTGATCCAGATGCTGATCCACACAGCAGAGAAGGGATTTATGGAAATGAAGTGCATGGATACCCTATGCGTGTCAGATGATCCGGAAGACCTGCTCGCGATGATGGAAAAATAGTAAGGCTGCTGCTAATGGAGAAACAAATGGACGACAGATTGAAAAAGCAGATCGATTTCATCCTTGAAATCGATAAAGAGAAAAACATACTGCGCCAGACCCATCTTTCAGGACATGGCAGGCAGGAAAACGATGCGGAGCATGCCTGGCATATGGCCATAATGGCGTATCTTTTGCAGGAGTATGCCAATGAGGAAGTTGATCTGCTGAAAGTGATCATGATGTGTCTGATCCACGATGTGGTGGAGATAGATGCAGGGGATACTTATGCTTATGACGATGAGAATCTGGTGACTCAAAAGGCTAGAGAAGATGCAGCCAAGGAACGTATATACTCTCTTTTGCCTGGCGATCAGAAGAAGAAGCTGATAGAGCTTTTCGATGAGTTCGAAGCCGGGGAGAGCGCAGAGGCGCGCTTTGCACATGCCTTGGACAACTTCCAGCCATTGATCCTCAACGACAGCAATGACGGAGGAGACTGGAAAGACCATCGGGTGAACAAGGATCGTGTTTACAGGAGACATTCTCAGACGAAGCTGGGCTCTGAGAAGCTTTATGAAGTGACTGACCGGATACTGCAGGAAAACATCCGCAAGGGCAACATCAAGGAATAGACGTGTAACAGAAAGGAACAACGTATGTCATTAAAAATCATACAGGGAGATATAACGACTCTTGAAGTCGATGCCATAGTAAACGCTGCCAATGAAAGCCTTCTTGGCGGCGGAGGAGTTGATGGTTGTATCCATAGGGCTGCAGGGCCGAAGCTTCTGGAAGAGTGCAGGACTCTCAACGGCTGTAAGACCGGCAATGCCAAGATCACCGGTGCGTATAACTTGCCGTGCAAGTACGTCATACATACAGTGGGACCTATCTGGCATGGCGGCGGATACGGAGAGAAAGATCTGCTGATTTCCTGCTATGAGAAATCTCTGACCCTTGCAAAGGAAGCAGGCTGCCAGACGGTTGCATTCCCGCTGATATCTGCCGGAGTTTACGGATATCCTAAGGATCAGGCGTTAGGCGTTGCTATCGATACCATAAAAGAGTTTCTTGCAGAGAACGATATGACAGTTTATGTGGTCATATTCGATCCTGCATATTATGAAAAGATTAAAAATCTTGTTTGATACTGCCGTTCTAGTAACAACAACCTTCAAAATACCAATTGTTACACTTTTTTCAACGGTTTCAGCAATCTAAAACTTGCTGACCGTTGATTTTTTATTATCTAAATTAGTCCAGTACCCATAAACATTGAAAAAAGTGTAACAATTGAATAAAAAAGAGCGATTGTTGCTAAATCGCTCTTTGATATTCAGATGCCAACATCCTTATTTCTTAGGCTTCTTGATTTTGTTCAGCTTGGCGTTCAGATCGAGGAGTTCTTCCTTAGTTGGGGTTACTCCCATCATTCCCATCATGCCTGACAGACGTACTACTGTGAATCCGCCCATCATCTGCATCAGTCCACCTTCAAGATCCATCTGGCCCAGATCGAAACCAGCAGCTTTTGCGCCTTCGCCGTCTTCGCTGTCTTTCTTAGCTTTCTTCATCAGCTTAGCCATCATAGTTCCGAAGAGCAGCTTGCCCTTAACAGTTGCCATGATGTCACTGATTTTGTCGTTCAGTGAGAAGTATCCGTCAACTTCTGTGATATCGAACCAGTTGAGGATAGCGCCCTTTTCCTTAAGTCTGTATTCTTCGTTGAATACTTCTACCTTGCGGAGCTTGCTTTCGTCTGTGCACTGGCCTGCAACTGCCTTCAGTACTGTTTCGCCTGCATTAGGGACGTCGAAGTAGAAGAAGTGATCTTCTGCGGCGATCTTGCCGAGGCTTTCGCCGTTGGCGAAAAGTTCAACTTCCGGCAGGTTGGAGTACACAGTCACCTTAGTGACCTCTTCAACTCTGTCAACGTATCTCTTGCCGCAGATGTGTACGAAAGGTTCATCTGACATCCATGCCTTGTAAGCATAGAAGGAGTCTTTCTTGTACTTTCTGTCCATTGTCATCAGACCCTTGTGGTTCTGTCCGTTTTCGCCGCCTTCGTTACGAGCGTCAGCTCCAAAGTCGAACATGTTCCAAACGTGAGTTGCCCACATGTACTTTCTGGAGAAGAACTGCTTGATCAGCTCTTCGTGGTAGTAAGCCTGATATTCTTCTGTATAGTCGCCCTGTATAGGGTTTGAAGTATGCCAGTTGAGAGCTTCGCATCCGTATTCTGAACATCCGATTGGAGTGTTTGGATGAGTCTTATGGAACTTGTCGAACCAAGGACCGTTCATGTCTGTTTCGCCGCCGTACCATCCGAAGTAGTGGTTGTATGATACCACGTCAGGGATCTGCAGATATGGATCGTTGATGTTGCAAGGTGATACTGCAGCAACTACAGTCTTACGAGTAGCGTCCATTTCGTGGCACAGATCGTTGAGGATGCGGTGGTTTTCCAGCAGGTCTTCATCGCTTCCGCCGATACCGATTTCGTTGGAAAGTCCCCAAACTACGATGGATGGGTGATGATAGTTCTGAGCTACCAGCTCAGTCATCTGTGAAATAGTGTTTTCACGGCCTGTAGGCATGTGCTTGGAGATGTAAGGGATCTCAGCCCATACGATCATACCGTACTTGTCGCACAGATCATAGAAGTACTGGTCGTGCTGATAGTGAGCAAGTCTGATGGTGTTAACACCAACTTCATTGATCAGTTCCATATCCAGCTCGTGATCTTCAGCAGTCAGTGCATTACCTTTGCCCCATTTGTCCTGGTGTCTTGATACACCGCGGAGCATGTATTCTTCACCGTTGAGGATGAATCCGTTTTCAGGGTCGATTTCAAAAGTTCTGAATCCGATAGGAGCGAATACGTTGTCGATAACAGCTTCTTCAGCGATCAGTTCAGCTGTTGCTTCGTACATGTAAGGGTCCTTGCGGCCGTGCCACAGGTGAACGTCTGCCACATCCAGAGTAACGTCTGTATCTTCAGTAGTAACTGTTGCTGCTACATTGCCTTCAGCATCCTTTACAGCGTAACGGATCTGCTGGCCTTCCTTCATGTTCTTAACGAATGCCTGGAATCTAACTTTAGCATCTTTTCCTTCAACGATAGGAGTAACTTTGATGCCGTTGCTTCCGAAGTACTCCAGATCGAAGTGTGAATCATCTACGCAGATCAGATTGACGTCTCTGTAAAGTCCGCCGTAGAATGTAAAGTCTGCCATCTGTGGATATACGAAGTCGTTTTCTTCGTTGTTAACTGCGATAACCAGCAGATTATCTGCAGCGTTCATGGTTTCTGTCAGTTCAACTCTCCATGTGGAGTATCCGCCGTGGTGTGTAGCCAGTTCCTGTCCGTTGAGGTAAACAGTTGCTGATGAGTTGGCGCCTCTGATTTCCAGGAAGTATTTCTTTGCTTCAGGAATGTCCATCTTATGGAAAGCCTTGGCATAGTATGAAGTTCCTCTGTAGTAATCGTTTCCGCCGTCCTGTCCGTCGATAGCGTTCCAGCAATGAGGGAGAGTTACCCAGTCCCACATGGTTGGCATTTCTGCCGGTACAGCTTCAGCCTGCTTGCTGAATGCCCATTTAAAATTAAGATTAAGAATATTTCTCATTTTGTTTCTCCTTTATCTTCCGTGCTTTTCCCTCAGGAATTCTACGTTGGCATCAACCTGCTTCTTGTGGAGTGGGTACCAGAACCACAGGATCAGAGCCAGTGCGATCAGTCCGATTGCAGGAACGATTGTTGTAATGTTGAAAATTCCATTTGTTACTGCAGGGTCAAATGCTGTTTCAGCTGAGTAGCCGATAGCCTGCAGCAGCCATCCGGATACACCTGCTGACAGAGCCTGTCCCAGCTTACGAGCGAAGGAGTACAGTGAGTAGATCTGTCCGTCTTCTCTTACGCCGTTCTTGATTTCTGAGTAGTCGATAACGTCTGTGATGAGAGCCCAGGATACCATAGCGAAGATACCCAGTCCCAGCCATACAAGTACCAGGAAGCCGCAGAATACCCATACGTTTTCAGGGCGGATTATCCAACAGATGATCAGAACTACGCCTGCGAACAGGTTAGTAACTACTGATACTTCAGCTTTACCGAATCTCTTAGCCAGAGGCTTTGAGAAGATAGCGGCGAAGATCATACCAAACATCATCAGGAATGTGGATGCGGACTGTGCTGCTGCATTGTTGTAGAAGTTAGGGAATACATAAGTAGCCATCTGCTGCATTGTCAGCTGAGCCAGCAGCATAACGATGGAAGCGCAGATGATAGAAAGCAGCGCTCTGTTTGTGAATGCATTCTTGAGCATAGTTCCTACAGAGTTGATCTGAGGTTTCTGGTTTTCAACTGTAGGGTCAATATTTACTCTCACACGTTCAGTTACCAGTTTGTAGCAGAGCAGATAGCAAATGATAGCCAGTACTGAGAATACGCCTGCTAACATTGTGAACTTAGGACCATTAAGTACAGTCTGCGGTACACCATCTACCATTACCTGATCATATACAACCAGTGGAGGCAGAACACCTACGATGACACCGGCACACATACCACCCATTGTTCTGAATGTGGACAGTGACTGTCTGTCATCCGGTTCAGGTGAGATGGCTGATGCCATTGAACCGTAAGGGATGTTGATGGAAGTATAGAATACTGATCCCCACAGGATGTAAGTTACGAACAGATAAGCGACTTTTACAGTCATACTAGCATCTGCCAGTGCTGACTGGTACATGAGGAATGATGCGATGGCTACGAACCAGCACATTCTCAGAAGCCAAGGCTTGAACTTACCGGCAGCCAGAGTCTTTGATTTGTCGCAGATACGGCCCATGGTTACGTCTGTGAAAGCGTCTACGAAACGTGCGATCATCATGATAGTTCCAACTATAGCAGCAGGAACTGCCATAACGTCAGTGTAGAACTTTAATAAGAATGAAGATGCCAGGATAAATGTGAAGTCATTACCGAAGTCACCGAACAGATAGCCCAGCTTGTCTCTCATACCAAAAGGTCTGAAGTTAAGATTGTTTTCCATTTTTTCTTTTCTCCTAAATTAAATTCGTACATTATAATAGTATAAATTTTTCTAAGGCGTATTATATATAATAATCCGGTCGGGATATTAGTAAATTATTTATGTAAAAGTGTAATTTTTTTAATTAAATCGTCTGCAACCATTGGATTGGCAAATTAGTTATGATAAAATACCAAAAAAGGAGAAAAACTTACATGCTTTACCAGAGAGAATTGGACTTTTTGATCCGTATTTTTGAAAAATGCAATATGCCCACAAGGACCATTTCTGCAGGTGATATCGAGGCTCGTCCATCAAGTGATATTTTTCCTGTTTTGGCAGGGAAGATCGAAGACAGGACGTTCTACAAAATGACCGATGTTTTCGGGTGCAATTATTTGTTTTTTAAGATTCCTTACACAGATGATGAGCAGGTGCTTTTTATAGGTCCGTATATCGCCGAGGAAGACACTGGCGAGACCATACTCGAACAGGCCGAAACCCTTGGAGTTGAGCCATCAAAAGCATCCCGGGCAAGGAACCGATATACCGATATGATAGTGCTGTCGGAAGACAGCAGATTGTTCGCAGCCCTCGATACGTTCTTTGATATCATCTGGGGTGAAAAAGGCTTCAATTACGTGAACATAAACACGGTCGATGATCCGACATTTTCATCATTGTCGCTGCTGCAGGAACCCCTTGATGAGCGCGACGATTCAATGGTAAGAGAAATGATGGAAAAACGCTATTATTTTGAGAACCAGTTCATGGATGCTGTATCAAAGGGACAAGCATACAAGGCAGAGATGTTTCTAAGCGCATTTTCTCCTTCGGCTTTCGAACAGAGACTTCCCGACAACCTTAGGAACTCCAAGAACTACATGATCATCATGAATACACTTCTTCGCAAAGCAGCGGAGCGTGGAGGTGTCCACCCCATATATCTGGACAAGATCTCTTCAGGATTCGCAAGGGAAATAGAAAGCTTCAATACAGTAAAGATTGTTCCCGAATTCATGAAAAAAATGTTTGAAGAATACTGCAGGCTCGTAAAAAAGCATTCCACTGCAAAATACTCCAGACTGATCAGAAATGTCATACTCCATATAGATTCAGATATTTCGGCTGATCTCTCGCTGAAAAAGCTTGCAGAACTCAACGGTGTCAGTACCAGTTATCTCAGCACGTGTTTCAAGAAAGAAACAGGCAAAAACTATGCTGATTACGTCAATTCCAAGAGGATCTCCCATGCCAAGCATCTCTTGAAAACCACGCGTCTTCAGGTGCAGACTGTGGCCCAGTACTGTGGATTCCCGGATATACAGTATTTCTCCAAAGTATTCAAGAAATACACCGGTCACACTCCGAGAGAATATCGTGAGATAAAATTGAATAAAAAAAGTCCTGACCATCAGTAGTTGAGGTCAGGATTTTTTGTATCTTCTTTAGGTGAATGCCCAAAATAAGAACGATAAGCCCGATAAAAGGAAGAGTACTCCGAAAAACCACATGCCGTACAGGCGGAATTGGCCGATTCTCCTCTATGTATCATGGCCCGGGCAGCCAGCAGTCTCTTGGCAGTCACATATTTCCACATGGAAGTGCCTGTGACTTGCTGAAAAATTCGGCTCACCTGGGATCTTGAAAGGTGCATCTCATCGGCAACCATCTGCACAGAGATATCTTCAAAAAGATGCTTGTTCACGTATGCGACCAGCTCATTCTGTTCTTCCGGAAAAGGTATCTGCTTTCTTGTTAAACGAAATTGTCCGTCCAGCCGGGTCAAGAACATGAGTATCCTTGCCAGCAGATTCAGTCGTACGTTGGGGATATCCTTGAAAAAAAATCCTGTAAGGGGAGCTCGCAGAGCACTTTCCGGATCTTCGGAAGCAGGATATCTGTTGTGCTGACCGAGTGCCCTGTCGTTGAAAGGACCCAGCAGCCCTCCGTCAGGATCTATCCCTTTGAAGAATTCCGGCGAAAAGTGTATAGCGATGCGTTCATAGGGGATGTCCGGGTCTACCGTAAGCTTATGCATTTCCCCCGGACGTATTATGAATATGTCGTGGGGTTCCATCGGATACTGGACACCTTCTATCATATAGCTCCCTTCACCCGAAATACAGTAAAGCACTTCGGGCCATTCGTGAGCATGTATTGCAAATTGTTCCGCATCAGGATGTTCATCTATAGTGTGATGGACATATAGTTCAGTGTCGCGGTAGGAAAAAAGTCTTTTCATTTTGATTGATTCTCCGTCGTTTACAGGGCAGTTGGCAGTATTTTGCCACACTTTATATAGAGAATATCATTCTGTGCGACGATTTGCAATGTTTTTTGGATGAAATGCAATTCCTTTGCAATTTATCGTGTTATAAAATAAAGTTAGCTTTATATGTTATGGTCCAAATATGATTTATAATAAAATCAGTTTTAAATATGAAAGGAAATGAGCTTTATGAAACTTGATCTTCGTGAAAACTACCGTTACGCCATCGCATGCCCGACAAGCATGGGCGTGAGAATCACTCCTGAAAACAGAATGGCTGTACACAACAGCAGAAACTTCATGATGCAGTGCACAAGTGCTGAAAGCAACGTGCTCAACGTATCATCATCACTGGGAAATGAATGCCTCGTACTGACTAAGTTCGTTAAAGGCAGCCCTATCGCCGAATTCATCAAGAGCGAACTGAGAGCAAGAAATATCCGTTTTGAAGGTGCAGAAGTAGAGCAGGGCGGTCCTTGGGGATATCGTCACCAGTTCAACATCGCTGACTCAGGCTTCGGCATGAGAGCACCTAGAGTATGGAACGACCGTGCCGGAGAAGTAGGCTGCACCCTTTCCATAGATGAATTCGATATCGAAAGGATCTTTGGGGAAGAAGGCGTAGGCATCCTTCACATTTCAGGTCTCATCGCAGCCATGAGTAAGGAAACTACAGAGTTTTGTCTGGCAGTAGCCAAGGCTGCCAAGAAACATAGAACTCTTGTGAGCTTCGACCTTAACCACAGGGCCACTTTCTGGAAGGGCAGAGAAGAAGAACTGGCTGCAGCTTTCCATGAGATCGCATCAGTGGCTGATGTACTGGTAGGAAACGAAGAAGACTTCCAGCTTTGTCTGGGATTCAAAGGTCCTGAAGCAGGCGGAAAGGATGTAACTTCCAAGATCGCCAACTTCCAGGAAATGATAAATCAGGTGAAAGAAAAATATTCAAACGCAAAGGTATTCGGAACTACTCTCCGTCAGGTTATCAGCGCCAATGAACATCTTTGGGGCGGCATCCTGCTGGCGGGAGACGAATGGTGCATCGAAGAACCACGTCCTATCCAGGTACTTGATAGGATAGGCGGCGGCGATGGATTCACAGGCGGACTGCTCTATGGTCTCACTCAGGGATGGGAACCTGCAAAGTGCCTCCAGTTCGGATGGGCAACAGGGGTTCTGGCAGCAAGCAGCCTTTATGACTATGCTCAGCCTGCCGATGAAAAACAGGTTTGGGATATCTATGCAGGAAACGCCAGAGTGCAGAGATAAGCTGCACAGGTAAAGTGAACAGCGTTGATTAGGAGGAAATAAAATGTCAAAAGCAAATATCGGTCTCATCGGTCTTGCCGTAATGGGAGAAAATCTGGCAATGAACATGGAATCAAAGGGATTCACAGTAGCTGTATACAACAGAACGGCTGATAAAGTGAAGAACTTCGTCGAAGGACGTGCTGCCGGAAAGAATATAATCGGAACATACACACTGCAGGAACTGGCTGACAGTCTGGAAAAGCCAAGAAAGGTCCTGATGATGGTAAAAGCGGGACAGGTAGTTGATGATTTCATCGAACAGCTGCTGGGTGTTCTGGAAGAAGGCGACATCATCATCGACGGCGGAAACAGCCACTACCCTGATACCATCAGAAGAACTGCTTACGTTGAGAGCAAAGGTCTCCACTTCATGGGATGCGGAGTATCGGGCGGAGAAGAAGGAGCTCTCACAGGTCCTTCACTGATGCCGGGCGGCTCAGAAGAAGCATGGAACCACGTAAAGCCTATCCTTCAGGCTATCTGCGCTAAAGTAGAAGACGGTTCACCTTGCTGTGACTGGGTAGGAGAAAACGGTGCAGGACATTTCGTAAAGATGGTACACAACGGTATCGAATACGGCGACATGCAGCTGATCTGTGAAGCATACCAGCTGATGAAAGACGGTCTTGGAATGACTTCAGAAGAAATGCATGAAGTGTTCGCAGAATGGAACAAGACTGAACTGGACAGCTATCTCATCGAGATCACAAGGGACATCCTGGGGTACAAGGATGAAACGGGCGAAACAGTAGTTGAATACATCCTGGATACTGCAGGGCAGAAGGGAACAGGAAGATGGACAGCAACATCAGCTCTGGATCAGGGCGTTCCTCTCACACTGATCGGCGAAGCAGTATATGCCAGATGCCTCTCAGCCATGAAGGCAGAACGTGTGACTGCATCCAAGAGATTCCCTAAGACCATCAAGCCTTATGAAGGAGACAAGAAGGAATTCATCGAAGCCATCCGTAAGGCACTTTATGCCAGCAAGATCATTTCATACGCACAGGGATACATCCTGCTGAGACAGGCAGCCAAGGCTTATGACTGGAACCTGAACTACGGCGGCATCGCTCTCATGTGGAGAGGCGGATGCATCATCAGAAGTGCTTTCCTGGGTAAGATCAAGGATGCTTACGACAAGAATCCTGACCTGGAAAACCTGCTGCTGGATGATTACTTCGCAGAAGCCATCGAAGGACTGGTACCTGAATGGCGTGAAGTGGTTGCTTATGCAGTGAAGGCCGGTATCCCAACACCTGCATTCGCATCGGCCCTCAACTATTTTGACGGATATACTACCGAAACTCTCCCTGCCAATCTGCTGCAGGCGCAGAGAGACTACTTCGGCGCGCACACCTATGAACGGATCGACAGAGAGCGCGGTGCATTTTTCCACACCAACTGGACAGGCCGCGGCGGGAATACATCCGCAGGAAACTACGATGCATAAAACGCAGAGCATATGCAAAGGGCAGACTCCGGG
>CAYTVH010000018.1:0-29256 GCA_964441805.1 uncultured Oscillospiraceae bacterium
CTTTCTCACTGTAACACCTTTAGGTAAGTCACATTTTTCTGATGAGCGAACTATTTTTTGTCCGAATTCTTCTAAATGCTTTTTCATAGAAGCTAATGCATCAATATAAGTATCTGCTGTCTCTACTAAAACAACTTCCTCATATTCTTCCATATCTATTGAAAAAGGTTCCCATTCAGCCGTTTTTGTAAAATATCCACTTTCAAGAAGCTCGTTCATTTCTTCCAACGTTGGTATTCTTTTGTCAAAATCAGGATCATAAAGTCTCATACTATCATGTAATAGATCTGCTACAGTTCCATGTTTAAGTTTATAATGCTTTAATTTTCTTTCATATGATCCTTGATACCCACTTTCCGGAATCAAGCCATACTCAAATATTCTCATAACTAAACCTCATTATAGATCTTGTGCATGAGTGTACTAGTTTATTTAATACATATCACCAATCTGCTTCTCAATGTCTCTACCACCATATATTATTCGTACTATGCTGACTGTATTATTTGATTCATCGGGCAAATAGAAAATCAGATAATTATTTACAGGAACAAAACGAACACCTTGACTATTCCAAGGTTCTTCTTCATACCGTCTATGCCTAAATGGCAATTCATCTAAGCCTCGAATCGTTGCCATAATACGTTTGACTTGCCCATTAGCTATACCTGGTGATAAAAGACTATATGCAATATATTCATATATATTTCTCAAATCTTGGCTTGCCTCTTTAGAGTAAGCGATGTTCCATTTCATATCCCATAATCCCTTTTCATTTCAGCTTCAACTTCATCTGCCGAATAAATTCTACCTTCCTTAATGTCTGACATACCCTTTTTCATTTCAATATCGAATTGTTCTTTTGTCATTGAACCATAAGATAATGGTTCCGATGCAGGCAATTTCATTTCAAATGGTATACCCCTCTGCATTACCACTTGCCTTAGAAACATTCCTACTGCATTTGACATTGGTATTCCTAATTGATTAAGCACTTGTTCAGCCTGCTCTTTGATTTCAGGTTCTACACGTGCGAATACATTTGATGTTCTTGCCATATTAATCACCTCTCTGAACTATTTTAGCATATACGCTTGCGTTTTGCAATCGATTCGCTATCATATATGATAGTTTCATAAAACAAAAGAGCACTTAGGTAATTATAAGGAAATTCACCAAGTGCTCTTCATTTTTATATTTTTACCCCTTTTTATTCAGTTTTATTTCTTCAACTTCATCTGCACCCACTTGATCAGCTGGATGATCGGGATGTTGAGGAATGCCAGGCCGTAAACTGTCAGCAGCTGCGGCAGTCCCAGTGTCTGCACTTTGAAAATATGGTCGATACCGGGTATGCAAAGAGCTGCAGTTATCAGCACCATTCCTACGATAAATGCTCCCCAAAGTGATTTATTATTGAACAGCGCCTTGGTGAACACTACAGGTCTGTCGGACTTGCAGTTGAATCCATGGAACAGTCTGCTGACACAAAGAGTACCGAATGCCATTGTACTTCCAAGCAGCGGGCTTCCGCCCAGCTGCCCTGCTGTGAACCATCCGTTGAGACCCATCAGGAACGCAAGTACAGTCATCACGCATATCGACAGCCCTGCGATACCTATCTGTGAAAGGAATGATTTTGTCAGTATGGACTCGTTGGCAGGACGCGGCTTTTCGCCCATGAGATACTTGCTGTGCGGTTCAAGGCCCAGTGCTATGGCCGGCAGACTGTCGGTAAGCAAGTTTATGAACAGCAGATGTACCGGAGCGAACGGTACAGGCAGCGCGAATATGGAAGCATACAATACTGCCAGTATTGCTCCGAAGTTTCCTGAAAGCAGGAACAAGATGGAGTTCTTGATATTCTTATAGATGTTTCTGCCGTTTTCAACAGCTTTGACAATGGTCGCGAAGTTGTCATCGGTCAGAACCATTGCTGCCGCATCCTTAGATACTTCACTTCCTGTGATACCCATGGCAACACCTATATCGGCTTGTTTGAGGGCAGGAGCATCATTTACGCCGTCCCCTGTCATAGCTACGATGTTCCCCTTATCCTGCCAAGCTCTTACGATCCTGATCTTATGTTCAGGAGAAACTCTGGCATAAACGGAGATATTTTCCACGTATTCTCTAAGTTCTTCATCGCTCATGCTGTCGATGACTGCACCTTCAACAGCTTCCGATTCGTCCTTGAGGATACCGATCTTCTTGGCTATAGCAGCCGCTGTAACCTTATGGTCACCGGTGATCATTACAGGCTTGATGCCCGCGCTGATACAGTCGGCAACTGCAGCCATGGATTCTTCCCTCGGAGGATCCATCATGGAGATCAGCCCCAGGAATACCATGTCATCTTCGTCATCTATCCCAGGCTCAAATCCCTCTGCTACTTTCTTATATGCAAAGGCCAGTACACGAAGTCCGTTTCTTGAAAAGTCGCTGTTGCACTCTTCGATGGCCTTCTTATCATCCTCAGTCATCGCTTTGATGCCGTCGGAAGTCTGGATACTGCTCACTCTATTGAGAAGTACATCCACTGCACCCTTTGTGAGCATCACGGTTTCACCTGCAGCTGCAGCCGGTCTATCACCGCCATCCGTACCGAAATTTCCACTCAGTTTGTTGCAAGTGGACATGAGCTTTCTGTCGCTGTCAAACGGGATCTCACCGACACGCATATTGTCCCTTCTGCATTCTTCATAAGAAACCCCCTGTTTGATCCCCAGATTGATAAGAGCTGTTTCAGTGGGGTCACCTATTTCCTTGCCGTCAGCTATTGAAGAGTCATTGCAGAGCATGCTTGCCTGCAGCAGCTGCATATGTTCTGCGGCACCTGTATCTATGTCAGACGCCGGGATCTGCTTGCCATGAACATAGTACCCTTCTACAGTCATCTTGTTCTGAGTGAGGGTCCCTGTCTTATCGGAGCAGATAACAGATACGCTGCCCAGCCCTTCAACAGCCTGCAGTTTTCTTATGATAGCATTTTCATTGGCCATCTTCTGGGTTCCGAAGGATAAAACTATCGTAACGATAGAGCTCAATGCCTCAGGAATCGCTGCCACAGCAAGGGCGATGGCGAACATGAACGCATCTCCGATGGGCTCTCCTCTGAATACACTGATGCCAAACAGTATTCCGCAGAAAATGAGGATCAGGATGGAAAGCTTCTTTCCGAAATTATCGAGATTCACCTGAAGAGGCGTCTTCTTCTCTGAAGTAGTTTTCAGCAGCGTAGCGATCTTACCCACTTCAGTCTCCATACCGATGGATGTTACGATGAATTCCCCTCTGCCGTAAGTAACAAAACTTCCCGAATATACCATGTTCAGTCTGTCGCCGAGAGGAGCCTCCCCTTCGATGACTGCCGGATCCTTTTCCACGCCAAGGCTCTCACCTGTCAGTGCACTTTCATCGATCTTCATGCCTGCATTGGCGATGATCCTGCCGTCTGCCGGAACGAAGTCGCCTGCTTCAAGGCTTACAATGTCACCCACTGTGATTTCAGCAGCAGGCACTTTGATGAACTGTCCGTTTCTGAACACCTTCGCCTCCGGCGCAGACATCTTCTTGAGACTGTCAAGAGATTGCTCGGCTTTCAGCGTCTGTACAGTTCCCAGGATCGCGTTTATGGTTATTACCACCAGAATTACGATGGTGCTCTCAATATCCCCCAGAGCACCGGATACTATGGCCGCGATTATAAGTATGATTACCAGAAAATCCTTGAACTGTTCCAGGAATATCCTGAATGTGGACTTTTTCTTCCCCTCTGCCAGTTCATTTGGTCCGTATTTTTCTCTGTTGGATTTGACCTGTTGATCGGTCAGCGGCTCCAGGCCACCGTTGATCTGCAGTCTGACATCATTTTCACTCATCTGATAAAACTCTTTCATGCCAAACCTTCCTTTCACTGTTTATATTATCCGCATTTACCACGCATATTACGCAATCAAGTCTCAAAAATCAAAAAGAGACTTTCATTGCACGAATATGCAACAAAAGTCTCGCAGTTTCAATACGTACCGGATGGGTTTCCCCATCGCGCTGACGATAGCGTACACACATCAAGTGCCTGCTACTCCCTTTATGTTGTTATTATAGTATATCTCTTTTTTCAAAATGTCAACAAAAATTATTCTGTCAGCTTGTCTCTTTTTTTATTGTCAGGCAGCTGCGATACGATGATGGCCATGAACATAAGGGCACATCCTATATACTCAGGTATCGTAAGCACTTCCTTGAAGAATATCCATCCTGCCAGCAGTGAAAAAACCGTTTCAAGGGAAAGGATCAAGCCGGCCAAACTTGGATCTGTGGCTTTTTGCCCTATTACCTGGAAGGTGTATCCCAGACCGCATGAGATCAGACCGGCATACAGTATAGGTACGGCACAGTCTATAACGGCATCCATGGATATATCTTCAAAAATAAACATCGGTACTACGCAGATCAAGCCTGTGACTATGAATTGATATGCCGAAAGCTTCACAGGATCTATTTTCTGTACGAAATGATCTATAACATGGATATGTGCTGCTGCCATAACAGCCGCGCAGAGCATCATAAGATCTCCGAAGGTAAGACTCGAAACACCCTCAAACAGACACAGCATATACATCCCTGCAAGGCCTATTACCACACCTATCCATAGGTTGCGCCCAGCCTTTTTTCCCAGGAATATCCCCATTACAGGTGTAAGCAGTATGTACAGTGCAGTGATGAACCCGGCCTTGCCAACAGTGGTATATGGCAAACCGAACTGCTGGAACAATATCAAAGATGTCAATACTATCCCGCAGCATACAGAACCTATGATGGTTTCCTTGGAAGAAGCTTCGTTCTTTTTCTCATCATCTGTCTTTTTCCTGTCAAGATACCATATCAGCGGAAGAAGCACCAGACCGCCCAAGGTGCACCTTATGGCAGTGAAACCAAAAGGTCCCAGGTGATCCATACCTGCTTTCTGGGCAACCAAAGCACAGCCCCAAATGAGGGCTGCAAGAAATAAAAATGTATTTCCTCTCCCACTGTGTTTCATCATATCCCTCCCGGCAATGATAAAAAAGCGGTATCATCAGATACCGCTTTCTTGATTTGCTCTTTTGTTTTCCACCTAGACCTCTTGTACTACATTTCTGAAGCAACGACTTCTTTGCCGTCGTAGTAGTTACAGTTAGGGCAAACTCTATGCGGAAGCTTTGGCTCGTGGCACTGTGGACAGATTGAAAGTCCGGGTGCTGTCTTTTTCATGTTAGGAGATCTTCTCATATCTCTCTTTGCCTTTGAAGTTCTTCTCTTAGGTACTGCCATTTCTACACCTCCTTTTGCTCCTTAGTGTATATGTTTCGTTCATCGGGTTGCCCCAAATGAATAATTTGCAACTCCTAAAGTATACCTTTGACAGGTATAACTTGTCAACAACTATTTTCAGTTATGGACAAAAACTTTCATCGGGTTACAGAGCTTTTACGATGTTGTAAGTGTCTCTGGCGATCATCAGCTCTTCGTTTGTAGGGATCAGGATGATCTTAACCTTGGAGTCATCTCTTGAGATGATCATTTCCTTACCTCTAACCTTATTCTTGACCAGGTCAAGCTTGATTCCCAGGTTGCCCAGATCGTTACAGATGATGTCTCTCATGGCGATGTCGTTTTCACCTACGCCTGCAGTGAAGATGATGGCATCTACGCCGTTCATTTCTGCGATGTAAGCTCCGATGTAGAATCTTACCTTGTGAGCGAATACCTTCAGTGCCAGCAGAGCTCTTTCGTTTCCTTCTTCAGCTGCTGCTTCCAGATCTCTGAAGTCACTTGAAACGCCTGAAATACCCAGAACGCCTGACTTCTTGTTGAGGATCTCATTGGCAACGCCCTGTTCCAGACCTTCCTTTTCTCTGATGTATGTAACGATAGCAGGGTCGATATCGCCTGATCTTGTTCCCATTACCAGACCTTCAAGCGGAGTGAATCCCATTGATGTATCGATACAAACGCCTCTCTTGATAGCGGATACTGATGCTCCGTTACCCAGGTGGCAAGTGATCAGCTTCAGGTCATCCAGGTTAACGTTGAGGATGTCTGCTGCTCTTTCTGCTACATACTTGTGGCTTGTTCCGTGGAAGCCGTATCTTCTGATACCGTGCTTCTGATAATATTCATAAGGAATAGCGTAAATGTATGATTCAGGCGGCATTGTCTGATGGAAAGCTGTATCGAATACACCTACCATTGGAGTGTTTGGCATCAGTTCCTGACATGCTGCGATACCCAGAAGGTTTGGTGGGTTGTGGAGAGGAGCCAGATCTACGCACTCTTCCAGAGCAGCCTTAACTGTATCGTCGATCAGTACTGAATGAGCAAACTTTTCGCCTGCGTGAACAACTCTGTGTCCTACTGCTCCGATTTCATCCATGCTCTTTACTACGCCGTGGTTAGCATCCTGAATAGCCATCAGTACGTGTGAGATAGCATCCTTATGGTCTTCCATAGGAACTACGTTCTTGAACTTGTCCATACCGATCTTTTCATGAGTGATTTGTGAACCTTCCATGCCGATTCTTTCAACCAGACCCTTACAGAGCAGTACTTCATTAGTCATGTCCAAAACCTGATACTTCAGTGATGAACTTCCGCAGTTGATTACTAAAACTTTCATTTACGATTTCCTCCATATTAGATTTTAATATTAAACGTCTCATTACGGCAGCGCCGTATAAATCACTAACGAATATTATACAACTTCAGCCCCATGTTTTCAAGAGCTTTGGCTTATTTATCCATTGATTCGACCTTACCTAAAGACCTGCCATATATGGTCTCTTCACCTTATCGGAAAAGGCATACAACCCTCTGTTATGAAGGAGATTATACATATCCGCCGCCAGAATATCGTATTCGATACATGCTCTGACATTCTCAATATCCGGTACATCCTTGTTCACATTGGTGATCAAAGGTATATGGATATCTTGTTTTTTGATGTCGCCCAGCAGCCTTCTGCCCATTTCGCCTGCCGCCAGCACTCTGCCGTAAACAGCTCTGGGAGGTTCATACACCTTCATGTTCATCAACACATAAACAAGAAGCCTTCTTACCGCCGCCTCCGTATATCGTTTTGAAACTACAGATGATATGAGTTCCTTGAGATCACCCGCCATGATTATTTCTTTCTTAAGCTTGTTTTCAAGACCTTCTCCCATGCGGTATATTTCAGCAAGTTCATCCGGACCGGTCTTGACGATCTCACTTCTCACCAGCTGGAAAAATCGTTCTTCCGCTTCCAAAGCCCGCTCTGCTGCCATGCCGGCTCCATCATACCCTTCGGGTTTCTTCAAGGCCTCGGCCACATTTTCCGGCACATACATGCTGAACTTCTCGGGGTCTTTCATTTTCCTGATTACAGAAGCTCCTGCAAAACCTGCATTTTTGTTTTCTTCGAAATATCCCGAACCGTGTCTCTTTACCGTCACAGGTTCAATGGTTCGCCCGCGCTTTTTAAAGTAGAGCATCCTCTTGAGATACTCTATGGCAAGGATATTGTTCGGCTCCAGCATGAGAGCAGCTGCGTCCTTTCCGAGGATCTCTTCAGCAGCCAGCTCCCCGGCCTTTGCAAAAGAAGCGCCCTTTTGCATAAACTTTGCCCTGGCCTCGGTTATGCGCTCTGACTCATCGGTCAAAGACTCCGCCAGACTTTCCAGTGCCGCCATGTCTCCGCTTTCGCTTCCAAAAGAAATCATCTGTGCTCCCAGCCCCGAAAGAATGTCCACAGCGCCTTCAGCGAAATCCTTTGCACCGGCACATGCGTACACAAAAGGAAGCTCTACCACAAGATCCACACCATTCTCAACAGCCAGCCTGCTCCTCTCCCATTTATCGAGGATCGCAGCCTCTCCTCTCTGGGTAAAATTGCCGCTCATGACTGCAACTACACAGTCTGCTCCAGTGATACGTCTTGATTCCTCTATATGAAATTTATGTCCGTTATGGAACGGATTGTATTCTGCAGTTATTCCTAATATTTTCATGGCTCTATCATAACACAAATGTAACTATCAAGAAAGCTATCACTGCAGAAAAAAGGCCGTGGGTGAGTTTGGTTATGAAAACATATCTCATCCTCACTCCCGTTCCCGATAGCATGCTCATGGTCTGACCCATGATGGAAAACCCGCCCCATGATATGATAAATGCACATAATATGCATTTCATGCCTTCACCTGCTCCTGTGCATTCGGCGGCCGCTCCGCAGCCCACTGTCATCTCCAATATTCCCTTTATCAATGTCCTCACTTCCTGGCTGTCGGTCACTGACAGCAGGCCGCTCAAATCCATCAAGTCGGTCGCAAACATAAAAAGAACTATATAAGCAAGTATTATCCCCAATGATTTCAGGGACATGACTATGGCATCGGTAAATGAATCCTGCACGGATTTACGGTTGAAATCATGTCCGCCTGCAGCAGAAATTTTTTCTGCCGGAAAAAATCTGCTGTACAACATCCCATTCAAAAGCGCACCTGCATAATGGGCACATGCTATTATGATGCCTGAAGTGCCTGATCCCAGCATCCCTGCACCTACAGCACCGATTATGAATGCAGGGCCAGATGTGCTGCAGAAGCTCAGCAACCTGCACGCTTCATTCAATGTGATCTCATTTTGCCTCCTAAGGTCGCCTATTATTTTGGCGCCCATGGGGTATCCCGACAACACCCCCATTACAAACGGAAACACACCTGACCTTAAAAATCTTATGACCCCCAGATTCTGCAGGAAATTTGCACATATAAAAAACGGCAGCAGCGCCGGCAGAACATCCGTAACCCAAAGGGATATCCCTTTTCTGGCCGAGTACAAGGCTGTGGTGGGGAGAGCCACCATCAGTATGCAGCAAGCCAGCGCCACAAATGATGCTATGATGAGATTTCTTTTTTTGACAACAAAAATATCCATGGTCTATTTTATTCATAAACCATGGATATATGTTATCTGTCGATATTATTCCATATCAGGTATAGGTGACGGTGCAGGCATTTCATCAGCATTCATCTGTGCTCTGTATGCCATATCCTTCAGCTCATCTCTATTTGCTGAAAGCGCTGAGTTGATGTCGTCAAAAGCTTTTTCGATGCTTGTAAACATTTCTCCGAAGTAAATGGAGCTGAGATGTTCCATCTTGCCCTGGAAGCTGTAAAGGATGCTGTCCAGATATTCGTATGTACCGATCTTCAGCTGCTGAGCAGTGTTCTCTGTTACTCTCATCAGTTCATCTGCTCTCATCTTAGCCTTGATAGTTATATCATTATTCTCAACTAAGGTATCTGCCTGCTTCTGAGCATCATCGATAACAGCTTCATACTGTGTTTTAGCTTCTGCGATTATTCTTTCTCTTTCGTTCTTGATCCACTGAGCCTGCTGTATCTCATCCGGCAGTTCAGCTCTGATTTCTCTTACGATCTCAAGAAGTTCCTGAGAGTCTACCATGATCTTCCCTGTAAGCGGAAACCCTGCGGCAGTGTCAACGATTTCTTCGATTTCTTCCAAAAGTTCCAAAACTCTCATAATGTCCTCCTGTTATTCACCCTTAGTCAATTTTTCATTCATTCTTTCAAGTATCACTTCAGGAACCAGTCCTTCTATTGAACCGCCCAGTGTATGTACCTCCTTCATCATGCTTGAACTTATAAAGGAATACTTCGGGTCGGTCATCAGGAATACTGTTTCCACCTGCTGATCAAATAATCTGGCGTTCATATGCGCCATCTGGATCTCGTATTCGAAATCCATCGCAGCCCTCAAGCCTCTCACCACCACGTTGAATCCGTTGGCATTGACATAATCGGCAAGGAGACCCGAGAAACAATCCACCTTCACATTTTTAAGATGTTTAAGTGTTTCATGTATCATTTCTTTTCTCTCTTCCAGAGAAAACATGGATTTCTTGGAAGGATTCACGATTATCCCTATGGTAAGCTCGTCATAAAGCTTAGCTGCCCTCTCTATTATATTCAGATGACCGTTGGTCAGCGGATCAAATGAGCCTGTATAAAGTGCTTTAATCTGCATCTGTAATTCCTCCCACTAATACTAGTTAATTATACCATGTCCATCAGCTTCATTCAACAATATATTGATAACTTGATTATGCCGTACTTTCGTTCTTTTATCTTCTTAAATCCAAAAAACTCTTCGGGAAGATCTTCTTCTTTTCTGTGTTCTGCCACTATTACTCCATCCTCTGCCAGCAGTCCCCGATCCCTTATCAGCTCAAAGGCCGGTTCGAGAAAACCTTTGCCATACGGCGGATCCAACAGGATGATATCAAAAGTCCCTTCAAGGTTCATGAGAGTTTTTCTGAAATCTCCTGGGATCACCCTTGCTCCATCTTGAGCTTTGCAGTGAGCTATGTTTGACTTGATGAGTCGTATGCTGTCCCTTGAACTGTCGCAGAAAACGCACTCTGCCGCGCCTCTGCTGAGGGCTTCTATCCCAAGATTTCCTGTACCTGAAAAAAGATCCAGTACGCGGCTTGCCCATATTTTCTCTGTAAGGATGCTAAAAAGAGCTTCCTTTACTTTATCTGTAGTAGGTCTTACGCTGTTATCTGCCGGAGACTCCAGACGTCTTCCTTTAAATTCACCTGCTATTATACGCATGATCATCCTCCTCGTAATATCTTTTCCCATTCTAGCACTAAAGAAAAAATATATCTACCCCAATTGAAAAAGAGATATTCACTTTGAAGGTAAATATCTCCCTTTTCAACTAGTTTATCGCTTTAGTCAGCGTGACGAAGTTATTTTCCGGCCATCTGCTGTTCAGCCATTTCGACCAGCTTCTTAGTCATATAACCTCCAACATAACCGTTCTGTCTTGCTGTCAGGTTTCCCTTGTCGATCTGCTCGTAATTGGCAAGACCCAGTTCGTTGGCAACTTCTGTCTTTAAGTTCTTTAATGCCGGCTTAGCGCTGACATTCATCTTATCCTGTAATGACATGTTTTCTCACCTCCTGTACTAATAATTTAACCAGCAGGTTCGAATCTATTACATGCAATTATTACTTGTATTTCCGTCATTTCCCATGCTACAGATCAAAAGTCAAATCTTCCCCGAACAGCTTGATTATACGGCGCTTCAATCCTTGATTTTCAGGCTTTTCAAGGGCAGGATCGTCCTCGAGTACCTTCCTCGCTTCCCCTTTGGCATGGTCAAGTATATCAAGATGTTTTGCCAGGTCGGATATGTTCAGATCAGGCAGGCCGTGCTGTCTAGTACCGAATATCTCACCGGGACCTCTCAGCTTCAAATCTTCTTCGGCGATATAGAATCCGTCAGAAGAGCTTTCCATTATATCGCCTCGTTTCTGTGCCACCTCTGACTTGCCGTCCAGTATGAGGAAACAATATGACTTGTGTTTTCCTCTGCCTACTCTTCCCCTCAGCTGATGAAGCTGTGCAAGGCCGAAGCGTTCTGCATTTTCCACTACTATTACTGTAGCATTGGGAACATTTATCCCCACTTCGATGACGACGGTCGCCACCAAAACATCTATACTGCCTTCATAAAAAGCCGCCATTATTTCATCTTTTTCAGCCTGCTTCATGGCACCATGGATCAATGCTGTTTTGTATCCCGTGAATCTGTCTGCCAGTTCTTCCGCCACTTGCTCAGCGGATCTGGCGTCCATCGTCTCAGACTCTTCGATCAGCGGAGTCACCACATATGCCTGTCTGCCTTCCGACAGCTGCTTTTCGACAAAATCATAACATTTATCTCTGCTTTCCGGTGCCAAAGACCTGGTCTTTATCCGCTGTCTTCCCGGCGGCAATTCATCTATGACAGAAACATCCAGATCGCCATAGAGCACAACCGCAAGTGTCCTGGGTATAGGTGTGGCCGTCATTACCAGGATGTTGGGATTCTTTCCTTTTTCCTTGAGCCTTATCCTCTGACCCACGCCAAATCTATGCTGTTCATCGGTTATAACAAGACCCAGCGAGTTGAATTCCACATCAGGCTGTATTATTGCATGAGTCCCCACTACTATCTGGATTTCACCGGCCTTTATTTTTTCCAGAGTTTCACGTTTCTCTGCAGCCTTCATTGAGCCTGATAGAAATCCCACCTCAATGCCATGAGATGCAAAACTCTTACTTATACCTTCAAAGTGCTGTCTTGCCAGGATCTCCGTAGGTGCCATAAGGGCTGCCTGATATCCGCTTTTGACCGCCTTATACATGGCTATTTCAGCTATTGCAGTCTTGCCTGATCCCACATCACCCTGAACAAGACGGTTCATCACCCTGCTGCTCTCAAGATCTTCAGTTATCTGTGTCACACATCTTTGCTGTGCCCCTGTGAGTGGATACGGCAATGAATCTATGTACGGCTTGACGTCAGCTTCTTTGGAAAAGGCAATGCCATTCTCACTGTTCTTTATGTTCTGCCTTGCAGCGAACAACCCTGTCTGCAGGATAAGCAGCTCATCGAAAACAAGCCTGTATTTTGCTTCAAGTAATTTCTGCTTTTCTTTGGGGAAATGTATGTTTTCAAGTGCATATGAAAGGCTGCAAAGCCTGTTTTTGCTTCGGATCTCATCGGCGAGAAAATCATCCGCCTCATCATAATGGGCACTTATGCTTTTCTGCCATTGGCGCATTTCTTTCTGTGTTATTCCTTTGGTGAGCGGATATATGGGCAGTATGCCTTCCGAGCCATCTTCATTGCTGCTGAACTCAGGATGTACCATCTGGAGCTTCCCAAAGTTATTCTGCGGCTTACCGTAAAATATATATTCACTGCCCTTCTTGAATGAGGAAATAAGATACTTTGCATTAAAAAAAACAACTTCCAAGGCACCTGTATCGTCGGAGACCAGCAGCCTGAGCAGTTGTTTTCTTCCATATTTATATCTGTCGCTGACTATCAGGTCTACCTTTCCTTTGATAACTGCAGGCTTATCAACAGCCAGATCTGCTATTTTCACCTTGTTCCTTCTGTCCTCATAATCTCTTGGGAAGAAAAACATCAGATCTTCAAGGGTTCGGATATTCAGTTTTTCCAGAGCACTGCTTTTTTTCGGGCCTATGCCCTTGAGCTCCGTCACTTTATCCCTTAATTCCATTATCTGCTTACCTCGATATGCCTCTTGGCTATGTTCTTTGAAAGCACGCCTGTGATTATAACGGTAACTTTCAATGGCTTGCGCCCAAGTATTGTTTCAGTATTTTCGTATATACTATTTATTATTTCCGTAGTGTTCTCTTTGATACTGGCTCCAAACTTCAGCACGATATATACTTTCAATTCAAAGCCGTCTTCGCTTTCAATAAATTCTACAGCCGGTGCATTCAATCCACCCCTGTAATTATTGAGGAAAACTTTTCCTTTACAGCAGTCAACTGCATTTTCTACGATCCTGCTTACTATATGTTGTGAAAAATGGATGTTTCCCATTTTAGTTTCGATATCAAACATGCGTATTCTCCTGTCATTGTCCCCTTTATTTATATATTTTATCACAACAGACTGATTTGGCACAATATTTATGATCACATCATACTATAACATGAGGTGAAGACGAATGAACCCATATGACAGAAGCTGTTGTCATCCACATCATAAGAGAAAATCTAAAAAGAACTGCAATCATAAAAAAATCGGTCTTGCCATGCTGCTGCTTGGTGTCGTCACTGTACTGGCATTATGTCTTCCGATGAAATACTGGGTGCTGCTGCTCAGTGGGGCATTGATCATATTTGGGATCATGATAATAAAATCTCGCTAAAACAAAAACGCCCACCAATGTGAGCGTCTGTTTAGTCATTTTAATTAGATGGCACGGTTTACTTTGCCTGATCTTAAGCATCTAGTGCAAACTTTAGCTTTTCTAACTGTACCGTTATCATCGATTCTTACAGTCTGAATGTTTGCATTCCACTTTCTTCTAGTGTGTCTGTTTGAATGGGACACGTTGTTTCCGGAAACCTGACCTTTTCCGCAAATTTCACACTTTCTTGACATCTGCCGCACCTCCTTATACGTATAGTATCTAAAAGCTTTCGCAATTTCTTTTAAATATTTCTTGTTCTATCTTCACAGACTCGAACAAATGACATTATAGCACATGAAAAAAACAAACACAAGGATTTTTTTCGCTATAAATCCAATTATTTCTACGAGTTTCTCAACCCTTCCAAATAGTCACTTCTCCGTTCTTTCTCGTCTCGTTCATGTCTATTATCCTCTGGTTGCTGCTTCCTCTGAACTGAAGTGTAAGATCCCTCAGTTCCTTTACATACCTGCCATCTATCAGTATATCCGTAAGGTCTAAAAGCTCAGACACCGCTGAGTTTTGGATACCCATCTTCTGAAGCTCATCCAAAGTATATCCGCTGAAGACCGTCACGTTGAGGTTCCTCTCTTTGACCTTTTTTCCCAGCTGAGCAAAAGCCTCAGGCTGGCAGAACGGTTCTCCTCCGGAAAAAGTAACTCCGGCAAGAAGCGGATCTTTATCTATTTCTTCCAGCAATCGTTCGATGCTGACATCCTTGCCGCCGGCAAAATCATGGGTTTCAGGATTATGACATCCTTCACATGCATGCGGACAGCCCTGACAGAAGACTGTGAATCTAATGCCCGGGCCGTCAACGATCGATTCTCTTACTATACCGGCGATCCTAATGGAATCTGCCTTCTTCATTTATAATGTCTCCATTTCACTGTCGAGACTGTGCTTTACTCTGTCTTTTTCTTCAGCAGTTTTAGCATCATTCCAGTTATCCATAGTTCCTACGAGATATCCTGTGATACGTCTGATCCTTTCGAATCCCTGATCTCCGTCTTCTTCTGTTCTGTGACAGTGAGGACATTCGTTATCGATGATTCCTGTATATCCGCATACAGGGTCTCTGTCCACAGGATGATTGATGGAGCCGTAACCAACGCCGCTTTCCTTCATGCATCTTACTACCTGTTCGAATGCATCCAGATTCTTGCATGGGTCTCCATCCAGTTCAACGTAAGTGATATGTCCTGCATTGGTCAGCGCATGATAAGGAGCTTCCAGCTTGATCTTATCGAATGCATTGATGTTGTAGTAAACAGGTACATGGAATGAGTTGGTGTAATAATCTCTGTCAGTTACACCTTCGATAACTCCGTATCTTGCTCTGTCGATCCTTACGAATCTTCCCGAAAGGCCTTCGGCAGGAGTAGCTATAAGAGTATAGTTGAATCCTGTTTCCTTGGTGTATTCATCCATCTTCTTTCTCATGAATCCTATGATTTCAAGTCCCAGCCTCTGAGCTTCTGTGGATTCTCCGTGATGAGCTCCGATCAGAGCCTTGAGACACTCTGCCAAACCAATGAATCCCACTGTCAAGGTTCCGTGCTTCAATACTTCAGCAACAGAATCTTCAGGTTTCAGCTTGTCTGAATCCAGCCAGATACCCTGTCCCATGAGGAAAGGATAATTCTTCACTTTCTTTGAAGCCTGGATCTTGTATCTTTCCATCAGCTGGTTTGCACAAAGATCGACTTTTCTTTCCAACTCTTCGAAGAAGAGATCTATGTCTCCGTGTGCCTTGATGGCGATCCTAGGAAGGTTTACTGATGTAAAGCTCAGGTTTCCTCTTCCGCCTACAACTTCTCTTGAAGGATCGTAATGGTTTCCTATGACTCTTGTTCTGCAGCCCATGTAAGCAACTTCCGTGTTGTGATCTTCAGGGTTATAATATGCCAAATTGAACGGAGCATCCAGGAATGAGAAGTTAGGGAACAATCTCTTGGCAGATACTCTGCAAGCCAGCTTGAACATATCGTAGTTAGGATCTTCCGGATTATAGTTGATACCTTCTTTTATCTTGAAGATGTGAATAGGGAAGATGGCAGTTTCGCCGTTACCCAGGCCTGCTTCTGTAGCCAGCATGATATTTTCTGTAACCAGTCTTCCTTCAGGGGAAGTATCAGTTCCGTAGTTGATGGAGGAGAACGGTATCTGAGCACCGGCTCTTGAATGCATCGTATTGAGGTTGTGTACGAATGCTTCCATAGCCTGGTATGTAGCTCTCCTTATTTCTTCATTGGCATACTTGGTAGTCTTCTTCTGGAGTCTGTCAATGTATTTTTCATCGATGATCTCTTTGAGATATTCTCTTTCGTACTGCTTATAGTTATTATCATCGGCGATTATTGGATAGACATCATGTTTTTCCATGATCTCTCCGCCGATTTCTTTCATTTTTTCAACGCCGTCTTCTATATCAAACAGAAGGTTCAGCATTTTACCCATGTTTGTCCAATACAGCTTTCTGAATGTCTTCTTAACACCGTTGGCCATACCATAGTCAAAATCAGGGATACTCTGACCGCCATGCTGGTCATTCTGATTTGACTGGATGGCGATGCATGCCAATGCAGCATAGCTCTGGATATCGTTAGGTTCTCTTAAGAATCCATGGCCTGTTGAAAAACCACCTTTGAAAAGCTTTTCTATATCTATCTGACAACATGTAGTGGTAAGCGTAAGGAAGTCCATATCATGGATATGGATATCACCTTCTCTGTGAGCTTTGGCATGTGCAGGCTTAAGCACAAACATTTCATAGAACTGCTTCGCGCCCTCGGAACCATACTTGAGCATTGTTCCCATGGCAGTATCACCGTCTATGTTTGCGTTCTCACGTTTAGTATCGTTATCTTTAGCTTCTTTAAATGTAAGATCTTCAAACGTCTTCATAAGACGAGTGTTCATATCTCTTACTCTTGTACGTTCTGCTCTGTAAAGGATAAACTCCTTTGCAGTTCTGGCATGTCCGTTTTCGATAAGTATTTTTTCTACAGCATCCTGTATCTGTTCTACTGTAGGTGTTTCATTATGGCATATCTCTGTCAGGTACAGTTCCACCTGCTTGGACAGGAAATTTGCCATGTCACGGTCTTTACCTCCCAGGACCTCCGCAGCTTTGTAGATTGCTTCAGCGATCTTGTTGCTGTCAAAATCTACAGTTCTGCCATCTCTTTTGATGATTTGTTTGATCTGACTCATAGTTCTTACTCCTTAACAACCACTATATCTTGTTTCTCTTGTTTATTCCAATGAAAATTATACACAAAATACAGATGTAGTCAATAAGGATTTGAGTATTTTATTGTTCTTTTTGCATTACAAAAGCCTCGAACTATTATTCGAGGCTTTCTGTTTACATAATATTATTTTCCGAAAACTTATTTGTTCTTCCTTTTTCTAGTTCTTTTCACCGAAGAACTCGCTTCTCAGCATGGACATGAGGTGTAGATCATAATACCTTCCATCTTTCTTGGTAGCATTTCTTGCCACACCTTCGCTCTTGAAACCAAGGCTTTCGTACAGTGTTGAGGCCCTTTTGTTTCCGGTGTAATAGTCAAGGGTAACCCTTTCCATATGGAGGAATGTGAAACAGTACTCGAGAACTTCGTTCATGATTTCTCTGCCTACTCCCTTTCCCCAAAGTTTTGCATCACCGATATAGAACTTGGTTATGTCCAGCGAATCACTGTGTCTGTCTATTCTGGATATATATATTCTGCCTATGGGATCACCGCTTTCTCTTTCAACTATGGTTAAATCCATTTTTTCCGAACTGAATTTATTATAAAGACATTCTGTAACGACATCTTCATAAGTTCTCTCCTCATCAAAAGAAAGGAACTGTGTCACTACCGGATCCTTCTCCCATACAGCAAAATATTCGTAATCCTTGAACTCTGCTTCTCTGATTATGAAATTCTGTGTTTCCATAGCTGTCTCCTTATATTTTCAATCAAACTTCACTTAATCTCTACATTTTATTATTTTATTATGGTATTATATTGTTGCATTCATTATATTAATAATTCTATCAAGAAACAAGGAGAAATATTAAATATGAAAAAGTTTTTCGTATTTTTTATAGCTGCAATAATGGTGATGTCCACAGTGCTTACAGGCTGCGGTTCACCTGAAGCAGACAGACAAGAAGAACTCAATGAATCTCTGGAATCAACTTATAACGAATTGACTTCAACTTTCTCAGGAGCCACCGGAGAATACGAACTCGTTGCTGAATATCTGCAGTCATGGGCAAGCAAAAACAACATCACAATGGTCGCCAATGAAACAAGCTACATGGTATTAAAAAACCCTGCGACAGAAGGTTCGAAAGATGCAGACATCACCACTCTTCAGTGCATGATAGATACGAGCTCTTTCAGCAGATCATTACAGAGTCTTTCCATATCATTGACCGCACTTCTCGGTCCATTGGAACATGGTGATATCAATCTGCTGATAACCGAAACCTCCCATGGCGAGTACAAAGGTGCTGCTGCCGTAGACAGCAAATATTTGACCTGTGACAATTTCATAAATATAGAGCAAAACGATGACGTAGAGCTTCATACATCAGGTGCATATGCAAGTTCTGCTACAATGACTGCCGATATCCCTGAATCCAAACCATATTACGGCAATGCTTACACTATTACAATGAAGATCTCAGGTTATCACGATCCGTTCAATAATGATACAGCCGACTATCCTAACCCTGTTGAAGTCATAGGCAATCTGCTTGCCTCTGAAAAGAGTTCCGGACAACTGTTCCAGCTGGCATCTTTTGATTGTCAAGTCAAGGACGGATATGTCCCTACTTCTGCAACAGCTGTAGTAGTGATCGACGACAACGATATTTCAAGCTTCGAAAAGAAGTTCAAAAGCTCATACAATAATATGAAGAAAAAGTTTGAAGAACTTGAAGACAACTTCGTATATACATTCACGGCTGCAGATATGCCTGCTTCAGTGATATCAAATGAAACAAGCGACAATATCATCAGCTTGATGTACACCCTCAAAACAGGCAAATATCGCCCTGCTGAGGAAGATACAGAAGACAGTATCGAAGAGGAATCGGAAGACAAGTCAAAAGAAAATGAGGATATATACGCCTTAGCAGAAATCTCAAGTGTGTCCACAGAAGGCGGCAAGTTCAAACTGACTACTTCTTTCAGAGGAACTGATGAAGATATTATCGACGAACTGTCAAAAGTGTATCTGACGATTTCAGGATTATGCGATATAACTTACAAGAAGTCTGAGAACTCCATGACATGGCCTACTAAAGACAACTCTGATTTAGCGGCGTACTTCACCGAAGCTCTGGGTGCTGAGCAAACCGTATTTGACTCCTACCTTGAAAGCAGCGAGTGCGATGTCCTTGCTTCCAAGACAAAATTGAACATGATCTCATATCAATGCAACATACATCATGGTGAAGCAGCCCTCGCTAATATCTGTGGATTTATGAACAGTGCATCAGAATAAAGAACGATCATACATTTTAAAAACATAAATAATCAGGCGATACTTTGAACTTATGATCCAAGTATCGCCTTTTGTATTGATTATTATCCCAGACGTATATCATCCCATACGTATGTGTTCTCATTTGTCGGCATATACGAAGTTTGCTGTTGCGGATGCCAGTATTTTACCGGTATCCTCATCTACTGCAATGGCCCTCAACCTCGCCATATTTCTTCCGGCTCTTATGACATTCACTTCAAATATGAATGATTCTCCCATAAAAGGCCTTATATAACTTACATTCAAATCAGAGGTCGCAACAGAATGGTGATCCGTAAATGCCAAGAGGCTCATCCCCATAGATGTATCAAACATTGCCGCTACAGCTCCGCCATGAAGCTCTCCCCTATGGTTTCTCTCCCAATCCTGTGCCTCGTATCTTATCCTTGATGTCTCTGTATTGGGATCACAGCTGATCGGCTTCGGTGAAAGCAGTGAATTCATCCTGCCCGGCTCTGAATCCTGTACCTCTTCTGCTATCATCATGAGCTTGTCAAATATTTCTTTTTCCGTTTTCATCGCTTCACCTCATTAATATTGAAATATACAGCAACATTATACCATAAATTACTTACAAAAATACTGAACATTCATTATTTAAAGTTGCACAGCCTGTTTTTTTTTGGTAGAATTCAACTAACAATTTATTTATTTTTTCCCAATTAACTAGGAGGTTATTATGAGAAAATTACTTATCGCGATCATGGCCCTCGTTATGGCGTTTGGACTGGCTGCATGCGGAGGAAGCGACGAAACTGCAGTTCCTGACGAAGTACAGGCAGTAAAAGATCAGGCTTCAAGTTATGTTGAACAGTATGCTGCAGATTTGACTGACGCAGGATGGGGCGACGAATACGCTGCTCTTCTGGAATCAGGCGAAGCTAGAGATTATGCAGAATACGATGCTATCATGCAGGAACTCTGGGATGCTAGAGTAGAATGCGGTGCAACTTACATTTATGCTATGTCTCCAATAGTTGACGATGTAATTACTTATGATGTTGAAGCCGGTTATGAAGGTGACTTCGCTATCACAGTTGACGGATGCGAAGATCCTGATGACTGGGGCGTAAACTATGGATGGGAAATCCAGTTCACAGAAGCTTGGGACGGTGCTACTGCTGCAGCAAGATCAGCTTGGATCAATGACGAAGCTGGCGACAACCACGACATCTGCTGGTCAGCATTCGCTCCTGTATATGACAGCGAAGGCAACGTAGTTTGCATCCTGGGAATTGACTATCCATGTGCTGACGTTCTGAACGATTATCCGGAATGGAACAGAGATATGGAAGAATGGAACGGAATCGAAGAATAATTGATTCTGGCGATTCAACAGAACAAAATTAAATGAATTGTAAAACCCGGTCATTTGACCGGGTTTTTTCATGCTGGTTATTATATATTATTTCCTCTTCTGCAAAAGCGCCACTGCTTCTGTGTGTTTGGTGCCGGGGAAGTTATCGAAAGGTTTCACCGATACCACATCATATCCGTAATACTGCATGTAATAAAGATTCTCTGCAAGAGATTTAGGATTACATGAAATATACACTATCTGTTCTACGCCGTATCCTATGATTTTATCAAGCGCATCCGGTTTGATACCTACTCTAGGCGGGTCTACAACGATAACGTCAGGTTTCTCTTCTACAGTCTTAAGCACTTCGAATACATCTCCTGCAATGAACTCACAGTTTTCAAGTCCGTTAAGTGCGGCGTTGGCTTTGGCTGCTTCTACGGCTTCTTCCACCAGTTCGATACCTATTACCTTCCCTGCTTTCTTGGCAAGAGTCTGTGTGATCGTTCCTGTACCGCAATAAAGGTCGAATGCCGTCTTATTGCTGAAATCATCGATGAGGTCTATGGCATATGAATAGAGATTTTCAACTGCTTCCACGTTGGTCTGGAAGAATGAGAATGCACTTACTTTGAATTTCAAGCCCATTATTTCTTCCATATAGTAGTCCCTGCCGTCCAATATCCTCAGTTCATCACAATAAACTGCATCAGCCAGTCTGTCATTGATGGTCCTGAGAATACCCACTACTTTGTTTTCAAGAGGAAGCGACTTTATCATTTCCACGAAAGCATCTTCATCGAAGCCCTCTTCGGAACTTGTAACAACGTTTACAAGCAGCTCTCCTGTCCTCACACCACGCCTTACGATGAGGTGTCTCATGAGACCTCTGTGGTTCTTTTTATGATAATGGGAATATCCTTTTTCAATCACGAAATCCAGAACACCTCTAAGGATAGTATTGAAATCATCATGTACCAGCTGACACTGATCAACGGTTATGATGGACATGAAGTGTCTTTTCTTATGCATACCCAGGGTAGTCGGTCCGTTCTTTTCCATATCTCCGAAGGTATATTCCATTTTATTTCTGTAATGGTAACGACCGGGAGCAGGCTCTATATCAAGAAGCTGACCGTACTTGATATCTTTTTTATCAAGCAGACCTCTTACCTCTCCTGCCTTGTTCTTCAGCTGCTCATCATAGGATACTCCCTGATATACACAGCCGCCGCACACATTACTGTCTCTGCAAATTTCCATATATATTGCCTTTCATTTATAAGCTCAGGCATTAGAATCTGCCGTAAGCTTCGTAAAATTCTTTCTTGTATTCCAGGAATCTGTCTTCTTCGATGGACTTTCTGATGTTTTCCATGGTCTTCACCAGGAAGTGGAGATTATGGTTTGTCATCAACATGGAGGACAGTATCTCATCTGCTTTGAACAGATGTCTCAGATATGCCCTCGAATAATTCCTGCAAGTGTAACAATCACAGTTGGGATCCAGCGGCGAGAAATCCTTCTCATGCTTGGCATTCTTGATATTGATCCTGCCTACTGAAGTCATAGCCATCCCGTGTCTTGCTATTCTTGTCGGAAGCACGCAGTCGAACATGTCGATACCGCGCTCAACCCCTTCAAAGAGGCAGTCAGGACTTCCTACACCCATCAGATATCTAGGCTTGTTCTTAGGCAGTTCGTCAACACATTCGTCCATGACTTCGTACATGATTTCCTTAGGCTCGCCTACGCTTAAGCCCCCTACGGCATATCCCGGAAGATCCAAATCTACTATCTGCTTGGCACTTTCCTTACGAAGATCAACATACATGCCTCCCTGCATGATACCGAACAGTGACTGGTTTTCTGTATTCTTATGGTATTCCTTACATCTCTTCAGCCATCTTGTTGTTCTCTCAAGAGACTCCTTTGCATATCTTCTGTCGGCAGGATAAGGTGTGCATTCGTCGAATGCCATTATGATGTCTGAACCCAGTGCGTTTTGCACTTCCATAGACTTTTCAGGAGAAAGCATGTGCTTTGATCCATCGATATGAGATCTGAACTCTACGCCCTCTTCTCTAATCTTTCTCATGGCACCCAAGCTGAATACCTGGAAACCGCCGCTGTCTGTCAAGATAGGTCTGTCCCAGTTCATGAATTTATGGAGCCCACCGGCTGCCTTTACGATTTCATGACCCGGTCTCAGATAAAGATGATATGTGTTGGAAAGGATGATCTCAGCACCCAGCTCCTTCACTTCTTCTGTTCTCATGGCCTTAACTGTAGCCGCTGTTCCCACCGGCATGAATACAGGTGTTTCTATAACTCCGTGAGGTGTCGTAACACGACCTCTTCTGGCTTTTGTTCTGCTATCGGTTTTTATAAGTTCATATGTTACTGCAGGCATTGGTATCTCCTTTCTGTCGCAGCAAAATTTATTATCTGTTATTTCAGATATTCTAGTATCAGGCTGTACCCGGCTTTAAGCTTCTCATAAGAGCATCCGCAGTTGGCGGGGCTGGTTGACGGAAGCTTTATTGATGGCACACCGCATATAGGATAACACATTTTTTTGTATAAATCATCTGCTTTTGTTCCCGTGGTAAAAATTGCTCTGATATCAGCCTCATCAAGTATCACGTTCATATCGTTTGGGACAGGATTCTTGATGCTGGCGTCATCTGCACCTTTGATCTCGCAGCTGTCAAGCACATCCCAAAGAGCGATATGATGTTTGGCAAGCATCGACTTTCGCTGTTCAACCGTTTCAGGCAGTTCTTCTCCTAAGATATCTGCCAGCACCATCCAAAACCTATTTCTCGGATGTCCGTAATAGAACCCCTGCTCCCTTGATTTTGGTGACGGTATGCTGCCAAGTATCAGCACTTTTGAATCCTTATTATAAAAAGGGCCGAATTCGTGTTCGACCCGCATAGTTGTTTTGTTGTCTGTTACTTTCTTCATTTTCTTATTCAATAAACATGGCATCGCCATAGCTGAAGAACCTATATCTTTCTTTTATAGCTTCTTCGTATACTGCAAGTATCTTCTCTCTGTCGTAAAGTGCAGATATGAGCATCAGCAGTGTTGATTTCGGCAGATGGAAGTTGGTTATGAGGCTTTCTATGATCTTGAATTCATATCCGGGATAAATGAATATTCCTGTACTGTCTCCGCCACTCTTAACCTGCCAGCAGCCCTTTTCACCGCCGGACATCACAACATCTTCGTCAAAATATGCTGCGCTTTCTATGGTTCTGGTGGAAGTAGTCCCTACGGAAATAACTCTGCGCCCTTCTCTCTTGGCACGGTTGATGACTTCTGCTGCTTCTTCGCTGACATAGTATTCTTCAAAATGCATGGAGTGTTCTTCGATGTTCTCGCACTTTACCGGTCTGAAAGTACCGATACCCACGTGAAGAGTAACGTAGGCCAGTTCCACGCCTTTGGCTGCCGCCTTGGCAAGAAGTTCATCGGTGAAGTGAAGCCCTGCAGTAGGTGCCGCTACCGACCCTTCTTCCTTACAGTAAACGGTCTGGTATCTGTCTTTATCATCATCTTCACTGGCTCTTTCAATATACGGAGGAAGCGGCATGCTGCCCACTTCTTCAAGCCTTTCCATGAAGATGCCGTCGTACCCGAATTCTACTATTCTGGTGCCGTCGTCACCGTAGTCTTTGACAACAGCTCTGAGCAGTGGTTCTTCGCAGAACAATACGCTGTCTCCGGGTTTCAGACGTTTTCCCGGTCTTACCATGGTTTCCCACACGTCTCCTTCGATACGCTTTATCAATAAGAATTCTATCTTGGCACCGGTGCCTTCTTTGGTGCCAAACAATCTTGCCGGCAGTACCTTGGAATTGTTCAGCACGAGGCAGTCACCTTCTTGTAAATAATCGATAATGTCAAAGAAATGCTTATGTTCCACAGTGTCATTGTCTCTGTGGACCACCAGCAGCCTTGAGCCGTCTCTCTTGTCAGCCGGTTTCTGGGCTATCAGCTCTTCCGGCAGGTTATAATCAAAATCATCTATTCTCATTCAATCCCTCTATTCGCTAATATTTATTGTCAGCTGGTCTTCATCTCCACACCGGATGCCCAGATGCTTATAAGCCAGCTCAGAAACCACCCTTCCCTTAGGAGTCCTGTGGAGGAATCCTTTCTGGATGAGATAAGGTTCATATACATCCTCTATGGTTACTCTTTCTTCACCGATGGATGCCGCTATGGTGTCTATACCTACAGGTCCGCCTTTGAATCTCTCGATTATAGTCCTAAGGATCTCACGGTCCAGGTTTTCAAGGCCCATCGGGTCAACGCCCAGCGCCTGAAGAGCCTGCTGTGTGATATCGATATCGATGCAGCCGTCGCTCTTGACCTGCGAAAAGTCTCTGACACGCTTAAGCATCCTGTTAGCAACCCTTGGAGTGCCCCTGGATCTCTTGGCCATTTCATCCATCGATTCATCATCCACACAAACATTCAGGATCTGAGCAGATCTTCCTATGATCTTCTTCAGTTCATCAGGTGTGTATATCTCGAATTTGCAGCTTACTCCGAATCTGTCTCTCAGCGGAGCTGATAAGCTGCCTGCCCTGGTTGTTGCCCCTATCAAAGTGAATTTGGCGATATCCAGCCTGATGGATCTGGCCGACGGTCCCTTACCTATGATGATATCAAGGGCAAAGTCTTCCATGGCTGAATACAGCACTTCTTCTACGGATCTGTTGAGTCTGTGTATTTCATCTATGAACAGCACGTCATTTTCGTTTAGATTGGTAAGTATGGCTGCCAGATCTCCTGCTCTCTCTATGGCAGGTCCCGAAGTGATCCTGATATCAACACCCATCTCGTTTGCTATAATACCGGCAAGAGTCGTCTTGCCCAGTCCCGGAGGGCCGTAAAAAAGCACATGATCAAGAGGCTCACCTCTAAGCTTGGCAGCCTCTATGAATATCTTCAGGTTATCTGTTGCATTTTTCTGTCCGATATAATCTGCCAGGGTTTGAGGTCTAAGGGTGCGTTCAGCGCGTTCCTCTCCTTCTCCCAGTTCAGCGGCAGTTATTCTTTCTTCGTAATCCATCATTATTCCTTTTAAAGTGTTTTATAAGTTATGGCTTAAAAAAGCTTCTTAAGCGCTTGTCTTATGTATTCTTCTGCAGTAAGGTCTGTTTCTTTCACTGATGCCAATGCACCGGTCGCCTCTCCTCTTGAGTATCCAAGGGCTATCAGTGCATTTACCGCTTCTGCTCTGCCGCTTGCCGCACCTGATTCATCAGTCATCAGCTCTTCTGATGTCTGCGGCATGCCATCCTGACCATCTGCATCGAACTTGTCCTTCAGCTCCAGGACGATCCTCTCAGCAGTCTTCTTGCCTATACCATTGGCTTTGGTAAGGGCCTTGGCATCTTCGAAAACGATGGCTTGCTGCAGCTGTTCCAATGTGAACGCCGAAAGTATGGAAATGGCGGCCTTTGCACCTACTCCGCTGACGGTGATGAGTTTTTTGAAAGCGTCCTTCTCGCCTTTTCCGGAAAACCCGTAAAGGCTCATGTCATCTTCTCTCACCATCATCATGGTATGTATCATGATTTCCTGACCTTCCGCCGACATATATGCACCTGAATTGGCAGGAATGAATATCTCGTATCCTACGCCGCCCACGTCAACTATTATATATCCGTCGCCTTTCTCGGCAAGTATGCCTCTTATGAATCCAATCATCTTAATCCCAACTCCTTAAGTCTAGTTCTCGTATCTGCAGAGTGACCGTGACAGATGGCTGCCGCCAAAGCATCGGCAGTGTCGTCAGGCTTGGGTACTTCCTTAAGGTTCAAGATAGTTTTGACCATCATCTGTACCTGCCTCTTGTCTGCTCTGCCGTATCCCACCAGTGCCTGTTTGATCTGAAGCGGAGTATATTCCTCTATCTCAAGTCCGCCCTTAACGCATGCAAGGACAGCTACACCTCTGGCCTGTCCCACCAATATTGCCGTCTTGGCATTGGTATTGAAAAAAAGCTGCTCAATGGACGCCACATCAGGTTTCTCCTCATCGATTATCTCTCTGAGAGAGTCGTACAAATGCTCCAGCCTCTCGGTCATGGGCATATCGGCATCTGTGGTGATGGCTCCGTAACTGCATACTTTGAACTTGTTTCCGATTTTTTCAACTACTCCGTAGCCCAAAATGGCGTATCCCGGGTCTATCCCTAAAATCTTCATAACTGCTCCTTTTTCACCACAAGTATAACACACAAACGTATGTTTGTCTATTGAAAAACTTATTCCGCGTATGGTATAATTATTCACAATACCACTATTTTGCAGGAGGGAACCTATGCGTATTTCAAGACAGAACAAAATACTTGAGCTCATAGAAAATTATGAGATCGAAACACAGGATAAACTGGTATCGATGCTCAGAGATCATGGTTATGAAGCTACTCAGGCTACTATTTCCAGAGACATCAAGGAACTTCAGCTCATAAAGACCCTCTCTTCTACCGGAAAGTATAAATATGCAACTGCTGCAAGCCAGCAGGGTCTCATGACGGACAGATTTTCCAACATTTTCAGAGAAACCGTCAAGTCCACTGCATATTCAGGCAATATAGTTCTGCTGAAGACTTTATCCGGTTGTGCCAATGCTGCTGCGGAAGCACTGGATTCCATCGGACTTCCACATGTTATCGGATCAGTGGCCGGCGACAATACAATAATGTTCGTTGTGGATGACCCTGCCAATTCTCCGGCTGTAATCGACCTCCTCAACGGCATGCTGAAGAAATAGCTGCAGATAACTGAATCAGAAAAAGGGATTATAGATGATCAGACATATCAGTATCAAAGATTTTGCAATAATCGAAAACACATCCGTCGATTTTCACGACGGACTCAATATGATCACCGGCGAAACAGGCGCCGGTAAGTCCATTGTAATAGAAGCAGTAAGCCTCGCTCTCGGCAGCAGGGCAGATACTGCTTTTGTTCGTTCCGGGAAAGAAAAGGCACGCATACAGATGATCGCCGATCATGATGGACAGGAATACATAATCACCAGAGAGATCTCTGCTGCCGGAAAAAACACATGCCGCATCAACGATGAGATCGTGACCCTGGGGACTCTCAACTCACTTTGCAAAAAGCTGGCTGACATCCACGGTCAGTACGACCATCAGTCGCTTTTAAATCCTGAATATCATATCAAGCTTGTGGATCTCTACCGAAAAGAAAAAATAGATCCTGCAAAGGAAGCAGTTGCTCTTCTCCATGAGAATTATTCTTCTCTCAAAGGACAGCTTGCTGATATGCTGGCTCAGGCATCAAAAGACAAGCGTGAGCAGGACTTCATGGCTTTTGAACTGCAGGAACTGGAAACCGCAGACCTTAAGCTTGGTGAAGATGAAGCTTTGGAGGAAGAGATCGCCCTTTTGCAGAACAGCGAAAAAATATATGAAAACCTGGCAGGCGCATACCATATAGGTTCGGATGCCGAAGGCTCTGCCCTTTCCGCCATCAAGAGGATCTCGGACATGCTTTCGGAAACAGCCAACTACTCTCAGGAACTGGCTGAACTTTATAACAGAACGTCAGAAGTCTACTACGAATTGGATGATATCTGCTCTTCTGTCCGTGACTGCCGTGACAGAGCGGTCTTCTCACCGGAAACCCTTGATAGCTGTATCGGCCGTCTCGAGATAATAAACAAGCTGAAGAATAAGCATGCCATGTCCATAGAAGAGCTGCTGGAATATCGTGAGAAACTGGCTGAGCGACTTTCCCACATCGAGAATCTTGATGCAGACAAAGGAAAGCTGGAAAAGGAACTGGACACATGCCGCAAGGCACTGGTGATCGCATGCGACAGGCTGACCGAAGCCCGTAAGGATGCTGCCGAAAAGCTGGAAAAACTCATAACTGCAGAACTGGCACAGCTCAACTTCAACGATGCAGTGTTCAATATCGGCTTTAAAAAAGCCGATGGATTCACAGCTGACGGCAACGACGTGGTTGAATTCCTCATCAGCACCAATAAGGGTGAGCCGCTTAAACCTCTCAGCAAGATAGCTTCCGGCGGTGAAATGTCCAGGATCATGCTGGCCTTTAAAAAGATCATCGGCGATTACGATGAGATCCCGACCATGATCTTCGACGAGATAGACAGCGGCATAAGCGGTATCGCTGCCAGCGTAGTAGGGAAAAAGCTTGCTGAGATCTCAGAAAACCATCAGATAATCTGCATCACCCACCTGCCTCAGATCGCAGCATACGGGCAGCATAACTATAAAATCGAGAAGCACTCCGACGAAGCCATGACTTATACGACAGTCACCGAGCTTTCTCAGGACGAAAAAGTCGATGAGATCGCAAGGCTGCTGGGCGGTACCAATATCACCGATACCACCTTGGCATCAGCAAAGGAACTGGTGGAGGCGTCGAAGTAAAAACAAATTTAAGTATCGAAAAAGACTATCGCATAATAATGTGGTGGTCTTTTTAATTACAGAAAACGGCTGATATGTTTTCCATTTTTATACATCTTTTCTTGTATTTAACATTA
>CAYTVH010000019.1:0-29035 GCA_964441805.1 uncultured Oscillospiraceae bacterium
CGCTCTCTCCAACTCACTACGTTCGTTGCTGTCGCATTTTCCAAGCAAATCGGCCATGCCTCTTTGGGAAAAAGCGCATGGGACTTTCTCACCCACTTCGTGGGTTCGAGTCCCAAGAACATGGACTTCACAAAAAACGAAATAGACGGGTCAAACCCGTCTATTTCATTTTGGCGGAGGACATGGGACTCGAACCCACGAGGCTGTTACACCCTACTCGCTTTCCAGGCGAGCTCCTTAGCCACTCGGTCAATCCTCCATGCCTATTTCGTACTATATTATATGCCTTTTCGCAAGGCACCTATATAATATAGCAAAATTCGAGGGGTTATGCAAGCAAATCTTTCGTTAGATTTTGCGATAGAGATTTTATAAACTTCTCGCTACGTAATAGTGCAACGAAAACTACGATTACTGATATACTTCTCGTTGCAAAACTATGTAAAAATGCAAGTTTTCCGCCATAATAGCAACGAAAACATCCATTTCGCGCATGAATTTCGTTGCATATTTTCTTGCATTGAGGCATTTTAGGCTGTTTTTACTCTGATCTGCAACGAAATCGCCTATTAAAATGTCTCTTTCGTTGCTGCAAAACGATACGACTTTTTGTGCAGCCTGCCCTCACCAAACTTTCATCTGCCCATCATTGATATCCCTCACAGTAATCGTATCATTAAAGCAACTTATATCAAATGAGGGGTTATTATGAAATTCGATTTACATTGTCATACAAAAGAGGGCTCGCTCGATTCCAAGGTACCTGTCACGGAGTTTGCTGACAGGTTTATTGAGCTGGGATATGATGGTTTCATGATCGCGGATCACAACAGCTACAGAGGCTGCCGTGCCTGGGATGCCATAAAAGATGAGCCGAAATACCGAAACTTAACAGTGATCCGTGGCATCGAATATGATACAAAGGATGCCGGTCATGTCCTTATAATAATGTCCGATGATGTTTATCTGGGGATCTTCAGGATCAGGGGCATGAGACTCCGCAAAACCATAAAACTTGTACATAAATACGGCGGCATAATCGGACTTGCTCATCCATTTGGTGCCGCCGGTTCAAGTGCCATGGGTTTCAAGCTGATGGATAAAAATCTTATCAGTAAGCTAGACTTCATCGAGACCTTCAACACGTGTGAATCGCCCCTTTCAAATGAGCTGGCAAAGGCTTTAGCGGACAAGTATGGATTGCCAGGTTTTGCGGGTTCCGATTCTCATGTTACTGAATATATCGGCATGGCATCGACAAATTTCGACGCCGAAATCACCTGCAACAACGATCTCATTGCTGCGGTACAACAGTACAACACGTCAAGCGGCACCTCCACCAACAACACCCACGTCGCGCCGCTCATCACCACCACCGGCGCTGAACGCGAAGAGACAAAAAAGGCAAAAAGAAAAGAACACTGGACTGGTGTTCTCGGATTCAAGATATATAACAGAGGTATCGGTAAACTAGTATGCCCGTACAGGAAATACCGTCATCACCGTCTCCTTAAAGCGTTTTAAATTCTACAGGTTCGTGTGTATATGGCTTGTTCATGTATTCTGAAGTGATCATGAAGTCTGCTGTTGCAGGATTTGTGGCCACAGGAATGTCATAAACCACTGCGATCCTGAGAAGTGCTCTCACATCGGGGTCGTGGGGCTGTGCTTCCAGTGGATCCCAGAAAAATATCATCATATCTATTTCACCCTCAGCGATCCTTGCACCTATCTGCTGGTCTCCTCCGAGAGGTCCGCTCTTGTAAGCTTTCACAGGAAGTCTTGTCGCTTCTGAGATCAGTCTTGATGTCGTACCTGTTCCGCACAGGAAATGGCTCTTCAGTTCATCCTGGTGTTTGATGCACCATGCCACCATCTCATCTTTTTTCTGGTCGTGTGCTATCAGCGCTATCCTCTTCTGGCTTGTCATAAGTATTTCTGTCATCCTCTTCCTCCTTTCATTCTCAGTATCTATATAAACGGCTTTCTCCACCATGTACCATTATATACATCATCCTCCCGGATGCAATATTTCCAAAGCACTCTTAACACAAGATTTACAATTCTCTAACATCTCATTAATAAAGCAATAAAAAAGGCACCTGCTCCCTCCCCTTGGGGTTTTCACCGGTGCCTTCTGTTTTATTGTTTCTGTTCCTGTCAAACCTTATTCAGCCTATTTTACGCTTTCTTCTACCACTGCAGGCATATCGCAAACTTCGATAACTCCTGTATGTCTGACCGGCTTGTTTTCCAGATCCCTAAGTCCTGAAGGAACTCTCACGCCTGTCTTGGCAGCCAGAGCTTTTACGTATTCGAAGCCGTTTGCTTCTTCACCAAGGCCGATTGACTTGGCTGCACTGTCTGCGAATTTATAAGCGCTGGCAGTCGATGCGATCAGTGTAGGTGTCTTGTCGCCTGTTTCCGCCACGTAGTCCTTATATACTTTATAAGCTACTGCTGTATGGGTATCCATCAGATATCCGTGTTCGCCGTACATAGTGCCGATGGCCGCGTTAGTTTCTTCAACTGAAGCGAATCCGCCGCAGAATGCCTTAAGTCCTTCCTTGATCTTGTCGCTTACTTCATACTTCTTATCCCTTTCGAGGGCTTCCATCAGACCCTTGATCTCATCACCGTTGTCTCCTGACAGATGATACAGCAGTCTTTCCAGATTGCTGGAGATCAGGATATCCATTGAAGGTGAGTTTGTCAGATAGAATTCTCTGTTGATATCGTAAACTCCTGTGTTGAAGAAGTCAGTCAGCACTTTGTTCTTGTTGGATGCGCAGATCAGCTTGCCCACAGGGATACCCATCTTGCCGGCATAGTATGCAGCCAGAATGTTTCCGAAGTTTCCTGTAGGAACTACGATGTTCACAGGCTCCCCTGCCTTCACAACCCCTCTTTCGACCAGCTTCGCATATCCGTAAACGTAGTATGCCACCTGCGGCACGAGACGGCCGATATTGATGGAGTTTGCCGATGACAGCTTGCATCCGTATCCGGCCAGCTTTTCTGCAAAAGCTCCGTCGTTGAAGATCTTCTTAACGCCTGTCTGTGCATCATCGAAGTTTCCTTCGATGGCAAACACGTGAGTATTTTCACCTTCCTGAGTGATCATCTGTCTTTCCTGCACTTCACTTACCCCCTGGTTAGGGAAGAAAACGATGATCTCTGTGCCCGGCACATCCGCAAAGCCCTCAAGTGCTGCTTTGCCTGTGTCTCCTGATGTTGCAGTCAGGATGCATATCTTCTTGTCTTCATTTTCCTTCTTCATGGCTGTGGTGAGAAGATAAGGCAGTATGGAAAGGGCCATGTCTTTGAAAGCTGCAGTCTTACCATGGTAAAGCTCAAGAAAATGTGCTCCGCCGGCTTCTACGATAGGTACGACTTCTTCTGCTTCGAACTTGGAGTCATAGGCTCCGTCTACGCAGCCTCTCATTTCTTCTGCTGTATAATCTGTAAAGAAAGCTCCAATGATCTCGTTGGCTATTTCCTTGTAAGGCATTGCTGCCAGCTCTTCGATGGACTTTGGCAGCGCGGGCACGCTGTCAGGAACATAAAGACCTTTGTCTTCGGCGATGCCCCGGATGACAGCCTGTGCTGCAGTTTTGATATTTTCGCTTCCTCTTGTACTTCTGTATTTGATCATTTCTTATGATGCTCCTTCCGATGTTCTATTTTCCCAGTCGATCTATTATCTCTACGATCTCATCCACGTCCGCCAAAGCGCCTTTGCCCAGATCCCCGCAGGCCAGCAGAGATTCCTTGGGATCGATGAAATGATATCCGTATTTCTTGAGTTTTTCGATGTTATCCTGCACGATAGGATTCTCATACATATTGGTATTCATCGCCGGTGCGATATATACCGGTGTGTGGTTTGCCGCCGCCATCACTACAGTTGACAGGAAATCATCTGCTATACCGTATGCTATCTTGCCGATGATGTTTGCCGTAGCCGGTGCGATCAGTACCACATCAGCTTTCTTGGCAAGGGATATATGCTTCACTTCACTTGGCGTGATCTCCTCGAACATATCCATATATACTTTGTTCTTGCTGAGGGTCTGCAAAGTCAGTGCCGGTATGATCCTGCTTCCGCTTTCTGTCAATATGACATCCACATTATGTCCCAGCTTAGTCAGCCTGCTGGTTATATCCGCCGCCTTATATGCGGAAATACTTCCTGTTACTCCCAAAAGTACGTTCATTTAAGGATCCTCCTTGCGATCATATCAGCGATCTCTTCGTTGGTTTCCATGGTGTCATAAGTCTTGTCCTTATGGATAAGATATCCCCTGTGGTAGTCTTTGCCTATTTCAGACAGATCGTTGGCCATCACGAAATCACAGTCGTTCTTGTTCAGCAGATTATATCCCACATCGATCAGCTCCTCATGAGGCACATTGCTGAGCAGTTTGAAGCCAACAAGTTTTGTATCAGGCGCCCACTTCTTGATGCCGCCGATCACCTTTGGTGATTTCTTCATATGGATAACCAGATCATCGATATCTGAGCTGATCTTGTTGCCCGAAAGGTCCGCTGCATTTTCAGGGTCTTCAGTTCCTCTGATCTTATCCAGGGTAGTGACTTCATTGACGATGTAATCACTCACTGCCATGGCATGTACCACGGCATCTATCTTTTCAGAAGTCAGCAGTTTCCGGAGTTCCGCCTGAAGATCCATGACGCCTCCGATGGCGATCGGTTCCACCTTCTCATGTTCAGGATATGCAGCTCTGAGGCCATGGAGGTAATATATCTTCTCGATGTCTTCTCCGTATTTTTCAGCGAAGGTCTTTCCTATGGCGTATCCAAGTCTTCCTGTCGATGAGTTTGTGATAGTTCTTACGTCATCGATCCTTTCACTTGTTCCACCGGCTGTTATTATTATTTTCATTATACTCATCCTTTGTTTTATAAATGGTTTTGAACACAATTATACATGATGAATTATAGCCGTTGGAGCTCTTTTAGTCAAGGGTACGCCCCTGCCTTGGACGCCCGCATTCGACATTTCCCTATTTATTTTTCTTCCCATATGATATACTTGTTGTATATGAAAACAACCACTACAGGAGGACTCTCAAATGAAAAGAATAGTATCTTTGCTTCTCATATCGTGTTTATGCATGGTGATGACATCATGTGGTGCCGCAACCATCACCGGGGAGCCCGCAACATACCAAAATAAAGACGGCTCATTCTCCATAGAGCTTCCTACCGAAAACGAAAAATCATGGATAGTAAACGAAGAAACCAAAGGAGATGTCCTGGACATTACCGATGCAAAAGAAACTGTCAACATAGTGATACAGTGCGTATCAAAGTCCAAAATGGCTCCTGTGGCCGGCGAACTTACCGAGTATGAATCCTTTGCTTTGGGAAACACTTTCGTTCAATACTTAGAGGGGACAGATCTTGAAACAGCTCATGTGGAAGTCCCTGATCATATGGCATCTTACAGTGCATACACATATGCCGGCAATGGCGTCGAAGGCATCGTTGTATTCATGGAAAGTGACAAGTGCTACTACACATTTCTAGTGAGAACTGTAGAGGACGGCTACTCTGTCAATAAAAAGGCTATTGAAGACAGCATTTTGAGCCTTCAGGAAATAACCACTGTAAAGTAACCCTCCATCCATTGGGATAAAACATTGAAATTTCAACAAAATTGCGGAATGGAAAATTTCCGCAATTTTTTTATTTTAACTTATTGACATAAATTCCTTATTGATATATAATCTCATTAAATTGAAGAGAGGAGGTCAGAAAATGGCAAGAAATACGATCCAACAAAATATAATATGTGAGACCGTCAAGAACATGACCACCCACCCTTCACCGGATGAAGTATACAACGAAGTCCACAGCAAATATCCTACTATAGGCAGAGCGACCGTATATCGAGTGCTCAATAAACTGGCTGAAAAAGGCGAGATCAAGAAAGTCAGTATGCCGAATGCTGCCGACAGATTCGACTTTCGTACCGATGACCACATCCACATGCGCTGCACCCACTGCAATAGAGTTTTCGATGCTGAATTCGACGGCTCTGATGAATTGCTGAAACAGTTGAACGAACTGCTCAGTCGAGATCATAAAAGTGAGCTGAGCGGTTTTCAAAGTGAAGGAGCACATGTTTCACTATACGGCATCTGCCGGGAATGTCAGAATGATATGTAAAATATTTTATTATTAAATAACATATAATTAAAAGGAGGAATTAAACATGAAGGATTTAAAGGGAACTAAAACTGAAGCTAATCTGTGGGAAGCTTTTGCAGGAGAATCACAGGCAAGAAACAAGTACACTTACTATGCAAGCAAAGCTAAGAAGGAAGGCTATGTACAGATCGCTAACCTGTTCGAAGAAACTGCAAATAACGAAAAAGAACATGCTAAGCTGTGGTTCAAGCTGCTCCATGATGGTGAAATCAAGGATACCATGACTAACCTGGCTGACGCAGCTGCCGGCGAAAATTACGAATGGACTGACATGTACGACAGAATGGCTCAGGAAGCAAGAGAAGAAGGCTTCGATCACATCGCATTCCTGTTCGATGGCGTTGCCAAGATCGAAAAAGAACACGAAGAAAGATACAGAAGACTTCTGGCCAACATCGAAGAAGGAATCGTATTCGAAAGAGATCCTGAAGTAGTATGGCACTGCAACAACTGTGGTCATACTATCAAGAGCGGCAAGGCTCCTCAGGTTTGCCCTGTATGCGCTCATCCACAGGCTCACTTCCAGATCAAAGCAGAAAACTATTAATAAAAATTGGGGTCGAACATTCGACCCCTTGATTTCTTTGAAAGGATATACACATGGATAACAAAGCAACTCGTAAGATCAGTTACGGACTATTCGTCCTGACTTCCAAAGATGGAGATAAGCTCAATGGTTGTATAACCAATACGCTGCAGCAGGTGACCACTTCGCCCAACAAAGTTACCATCGCAATAAATAAAGAAAACTTCACCCATGACATGGTGCTGAAGACAGGAGTTTTCAACGTATCCATCCTTAGTGAAAAAGCCGGATTCGACATCTTCAAACACTTTGGGTTCCAAAGCGGCAGAGACACCGACAAGTTCGCTGACTACCCTATGGAAATCAGCGAAAACGGACTTCCGTACATCACCGAAGGTGCCAACAGCTTCATTTCCGCGAAAGTGCTTCAGACCATAGATCTGGGCACCCATACATTGTTTATAGGCGATGTGACCGACAGCAAGGTTTTATCGGATGATCCATCAGCTACTTATGACTATTATCATAAGAATATAAAGGAATCACCGGATCAAAAATCAAAGGGCTGGGTATGCACCATTTGCGGCTATGTACACCCTCATGATGAGCTTCCTGATGGCTTCATCTGCCCTCTCTGTAAGCATCCTGCATCGGATTTTAAAAAATTGTAGTTTTTAACCAAAAAAACAGCAAGAAAGTAGCATGCAAATCACAATTTGCCTGTTTTTTTCTTGCTGTTTTATGATATACTGTACAGGATGCATTATGCTCTCTTGGTCAAGTGGTCAAGACGTCGCCCTCTCACGGCGGAATCAGGGGTTCGACTCCCCTAGGGAGTACCAATTGCATTAAGGCAGAGTACCGACGGGTACTCTGTTTTGACGATTAGCCTAAAATCACAGAATATACAAATAATTTATCCAGGAGGGAGTGAACATTTTGGCGAAAGGAAAAGTAGTAATTAAAGGAGAAAGATGCAAAGCATGTGAACTCTGCGTTTCCGTTTGTCCTAAAGGAATTCTTAAAATCGATGACGTTGAAATCAATAAACAGGGATATCACCCTGTAACTATTGTTTCTGAGGAAGATTGTATTGCGTGCGGTAACTGCGGACTTATGTGTCCGGACGGCGTGATCAACGTGTACAAGGAAGACTAGGAGGAAATAACAATGGCAGAAAAGAAATTGATGAAAGGCAATGAAGCCTTCGCTCAAGCAGCGATCAACGCAGGATGCCGTTTTTACTTCGGTTATCCTATCACACCACAGAACGAAGTTCCTGAATATATGTCAAGAGAACTGAAAAAAGTAGGCGGATCATTTATCCAGGCCGAGTCAGAACTGGCTTCAGTAAACATGGCTTACGGTGCAGCGGCAGCCGGCGGAAGAGTAATGATTTCTTCATCATCGCCGGGAATCGCACTGATGCAGGAAGGTTTTTCTGCACTGGCAGTTATCCAGGCACCTATGGTAGCTATCAACGTAATGAGATCAGGTCCCGGAATCGGCGGTATCCAGCCTGCACAGGCTGACTACTTCCAGGTGACAAGAGGCGGCGGAAACGGCGACTATCACATCATCGTATACGCTCCGAAGTCCATCCAGGAAGCTTGCGAAATGATCTATAAGGCATTTGACATCGCAGATGAATACAGAAACCCTGTTATGATCTGTGCAGACGGTATGCTGGGCCAGATGATGGAACCTGTAGCTATCCCTGACCCGATCCCTGCCATGACAGAAGAAGAAATCTTCGACGCCAAGCCTTGGGCTCTGACAGGACATAAGAACAAGAGAGAAAGAAACGCTATCAAATCCGTATTCCTTCAGCAGGAAGTACTGGAAGACTTCAACTTGAATGTGTTAGCACCTAAATACGAAAAGGCTATGAAAGAACTGCCTGAAGCAGAACTTACAGACGTTGATGGTGCTGAAGTAGTATTCGTAGCATACGGAACTACTGCAAGAGTAGTTTCAGAAGCCATGGATATCCTGGCAGAAGAAGGCATCAAGTGCGGTCTCATCAGACCTAAGACACTGTGGCCTTTCCCTGACTATGCATTTGATGCTATCGGCGAAAGCACCAAGAACGTGATAGCAGTTGAGCTTTCCATGGGACAGATGATCCAGGATGTTAAGCTGGCTGTTAACGGCAAATTCCCTGTAGATCTTATCTACAAGGTTGGCGGCGTGCTTCTTGACCCTGAAGAAATCGCTGAAAAAACTAAGAAGATAATGGAGGTGAGATAAGTGAAGCCGGTATTTGAAGTAACAAAAGGAATGAGAGAGATGACCAGCCATTACTGCCCTGGCTGCACACATGGTATCTCACATAGACTTGTAATGGAAGTTCTCGATGAAAGAGGCCAGCTGGGAGACGCTATCGGCGTATCACCTGTAGGCTGCTCCATCATCGCTCACCAGTACATGAACGTTGACATGATAGAAGCTTCCCACGGTAGAGCACCGGCAACAGCTTCTGCAATCAAGAGAGTTCACCCCAACTCACCTGTATTCACATATCAGGGAGATGGCGACCTGGCTTCCATCGGTATGGGCGAACTGATCCATGCTGCAGGAAGAGGAGAAAAGATCTGTACTTTCTTCATCAACAACGCCATCTACGGCATGACAGGCGGACAGATGGCTCCTACTACACTGCTGGGCCAGAAGGCTACAACTTGTGTAGACGGCAGAACTATCGAGCAGGCAGGAAGCCCTATGAGAATATGCGAGCTTTTGGAAACGATTCCGGGTGCTGTATACGTTGAACGTGTATCACTCCACAACCCTGCAGGCGTAAGAGCTGCCAAGAAAGCTATCCACAGAGCCTTTGACGTTCAGGAAAAGGGCCTCGGCTATGCATTCGTAGAATTCCTGTCAACTTGCCCTACCAACTGGGGAATGACACCTGTACAGTCACTTGAATGGGTAAAGGAAAACATGATCCCTTACTACCCTGTTAAGCAGTTCAAGTGTCCTGAGGAGGTGAAATAAAATGGCGACTAAAAGAATGCTCATTGCAGGATTCGGCGGACAGGGCGTACTGCTCATCGGTCAGCTCATCGCCTACACTGCAATGTTTGACGGCAAAGAAGTAACATGGATGCCTACATACGGACCTGAAATGAGAGGCGGTACAGCTAACTGTACAGTATGCGTATCGGACAAGCCTATCGCTTCACCTGTAGGCGCTACTTGCGACATCCTGGTAGCTATGAACGGTCCTTCACTGGAAAAGTTCGAAGGAATGCTTAAGCCGGGCGGAGATCTGTTCATCAATACAAGTGTAGTTTCAATCGAACCTACAAGAACTGACGTAAACGTTCACTACGTTGATACCATCGGCATCGCAGAAAACGAAGTAGGCAACCCTAAGACTGCCAACATGGTAATGCTGGGAGCTATGCTGAGAACATGCGACATCGTTAACATCGACACTATTGATAAGACTTTCGAATACAAGATGTCAGGCAAGAAAGCTAAGCTGATCCCTGATAACAAGAAAGCCATCATGGCTTGGCAGGAATAGTCAGAGGATGACCATTATGAAAAGGATCACTGCTATCGCAGGCCATTACGGAAGCGGCAAGACTGAGTTTTCCGTAAATCTGGCCATTGATCTGAAAAAAGAAAAGGACAAGGTCGCTATCCTGGACATGGATATAGCCAATCCATACTTTCGTTCCCGTGAACGACAGAAGATGATGGAAGATCAAGGCATCGATGTCATCTACAATACTTTTGGATTTGACATCACCGAAGATCTGCCTGCCATCTCCGCGGCACTCCGTGGACCTTTGGAAAACACAGAGTTCACAACAGTTGTAGACGTTGGCGGCAATGACAGCGGAGCCAGAGTCCTCAAGCAGTTCGAGAAATACTTCAGAAGGGAAGATTGTCAGTTGCTGTGCGTACTCAACGCCAACAGACCTGAAACCGATACGGTGGAAGGTATGCTGGATCATCTCAGGAGCATAGAGACTGAAACAGGCATCAAGTTCCACGGACTGATCAACAACACTCATCTGCTCAGAGAAACAACTGCAGAGGACATCGTCAAAGGATATGAACTTTGCAGCAAGGTATCCGAAGCGCTGGATATCCCCATCGTATGGAACACCTGCCGCGAAGATCTCCTCCAGGACCTGGATAAGCTGACCGAAGAAAAAGGTATCAGCATCGACAACGTATATCCCATCAAGCTATATATGCGACCAAGCTGGCTGGACAGATAAATCATAAAACAAAAGATCCCGTTTTCGCCAATGTCATCAAGTTAAGATGACGAAACGGGATCTTTTTTAATGTCTATATGTTATTTATTATCAGTTCACATCTGCCCTGCTCAATATGGATGCAGGCGTCTTTCTTATTACTCTGAATACCGGCAGAAGACCAAATACCAGATTGATTGCATATATAACCAGCAAGCATATCAGAAGTATCCCCGGATCGACCAGAAACATATCTTCGAAATATACTACCCCTGACAACTTGTAGACCACATATCCCATGAATGCGAATCCCGGAAGACCTGCCATGGTAGTTATCGCCAGTATCTCCCCTGCAAACATTCTGTATATATCTCTCTTCTTGGCGCCTATTGCTCTGTAAACGCCTATCTCCTTTACCCTTGAAAGGAAGGATGCTCTTATGATGAGGAATATCTCGATCACGGATATAAGCAGTATCACGCCTGCCATCACAAGGGTGGAAAGAATGGATTCCCACATCTGCTGCCTGTACTTCTGCCTGCTTTCTTCATAAGTATCTCTTACATTGACATCTGCAGCTTTAAGCTCTTCAATGGCAGCGCTTTTATTTACAGGGCATATGGTGATATTAGCTTTGCTCTTTATCAAAGCATATTTTACAGTATCATTGCTTACCAGCAGGTAATCGCTGTCCTTTTTATCTGAATAATATCCTGTAACTTTTAATTTCTTGCCGTTTACCTTTTCAGATATGGTCTTGCCTATCTTCATTTCGTCCTTGTACTTTTCATTTACAATGACTTCGTAAACTTTATCAGGCCATGAACCTTTCTCGAGCTCGACTTCATCAGCCTTGAGCTCATAATCTATGACCGTAAGCGCCCCTGAGTCGGTATCATCATCCCACATTTCATCTTCATACGACGCTGCATTGGCAAGGATGTTGATAAACATATCCTGCGATGCATATATACATGGACTCTGCAGATCCGAAACGCCCGAGATCACCAGATCCGGCATATTGTCGATGGTGATGGTTTCTCCCACGAAGTCTTCGGCATCTCCATATCCTGCGGCCTTTGTCATCTGCTCATCTATGACCTTATCGAGGATCAGCCTGTCTACTACGATCTCATTATCTTTTTCAGGCAGTTTGCCATACAATGTATCGGTCGCTGTGAGTTTGGATACGTCTGACAATGAACCATCTATCGATGCGTATGATTCCTTAGTCTGGAAATAATCATCAAACGGCATTGTAAGTGAGATCATCGAATCTCCCGGCATGATATATCTGAAATTCTCATTCTTCTCGTATTCCAAATACGTATCGACCTTCACATTCTTGCTGACAATACTTATATAAGACTTGTCTGCACCTACGAATTCATCGTCTGTTATGTTCAGCACTCCGAAGATGTTGCAGACCGAATAAGTGATAAACATGGCAGAAATCAGGAATCCCAGCAGCAGTATCTTCTTGATGGTGTTGTACCCCATAACTGTCTTGAAGCCTTTTCTCAAAGCTTCAAACGGAGCCATTATGGAGCTGTATTTTCTTTCACCGGTTACCCTTAGCTTTTCCGGTTCGAAGCTTGTATCTGCAGCCTCCTCCTTGGCTATCTGTCTGTAATTATCATCGACCAGTTCCATTCCCGAATTGTCATCTATTACTTCTATCCTGTCATCGTCATTTCTTGTCTTGATGTATATGTTGCCATTTTTGATGACGATATCCATGGATACAGGACTGTTGCTGTCATTGTAGAAGTCTATATTATAATTGCCTGTTCTGAGACGTTTATGGTCTTTGATGTCTCTCAGGTATATCTTATTGTCCACGCGATAGTCGAGGTCATCGGAGTTTTTGTTCATTTCATCGGAAACGATGGCTCCGTCTTTTATCCTTATTATCCTTGACGCATAAAAATCAGCCAACTCTTCTTCATGGGTCACCAAGATCACCAGCTTATCTACAGATATGGCCTTGATGATATTCATGACTTCAAGGGTATTCTTGCTGTCCAGATTGCCTGTAGGCTCGTCTGCTATCACTATGGCAGGGTCTTTTACTATTGCTCTGGCAATTCCTACCCTCTGTCGTTCTCCTCCGGAAAGCATATCTGCATATCTGTTGCGATATCGATACATCCCCACCTTCTCAAGGACGTAATTCACCTTTTCTTCTATCTCGGCTTTATCTTTTACCCCTGTCATTTTCAAGGCGATGGCTACGTTATCAAATACGGTCATATTGTCCACCAGGTTGTAATTCTGGAACACATAGCCGATATTGAGATTTCTGACCTTGTCTACTTTGGATGCACTTCCCCCCGTAAGCTGCCGTCCATTAATGAACACCTTGCCGCTGTTCACTTTGTCCAGACCGCCTATTACGTTCAAAAGCGTAGTCTTACCGCAGCCGCTTGGACCGAGGAGAGCCACCAGCCCGCTGCTTTCCATATTCAGAGATGTCTCTTTTATGACATGGATCTCGTTCTGCTTTCTTTTGTTGAAATACTTGTTTACATTCTCAAGCCTTACCATTAGCGATCCCCCTCTCTGAACGTACTCATGGCTGTCTTTTTAAACAGATGCCTGGAGAACTTACCTGAGATCAGGTATGCCATGATCAGAATGATAACGTAAAGTACGATGTAGTCCGCCATACTCATATACTGTATCAGTTCAACGATATACTCTACTCTGACGCCCCCAAATTTGACCAGAGCCACGCACCCAATGAACAGTGCATAGGCTAAGTTCACCATCAGAAGCATCTCTACATCCAGGATCCTTCTGACATTTTTCTTAGCCATGCCGAGCATCCTCAGGATAGTAAAGTATACTGCTCTTGATCTTAAGATCAATCTTACCACGAAGTATGCTATGAACAATATGGCCAGTACCATTACTATTGCCATCGGAACACTTACTATCGAACCAAGTCCGTCTGTAAAGCTCACAAGAGTATCCTTTAACGGCAATGTGGTATATCCCATGGTCTGCAGTGCAGCTAAAGTATCGTCCATAGCTCTCACGTCTTTAACGTATACTGTTGCCTGGAAGTTACCTTTCTTGAACAGTTTATCGTAGTCATCCTGGCTGACATAGATAGTACCATTGTGAGTCTCATAATCAGAAACCCCTGTCTTTTCCTTAAAAGTCTTGCTGTCATAAGTGTCGGAAACTTTAAGTTTTATGGACTGGGTATAGTACATGTTATCTGCCGTTATGGCGATCGTCTTATCCTTGGCACCGGATTCACCATAGAAGTTATCTATCTCCTCAGATACAAGGGCAGCACCTTCTTTTACCTTGCTGTTAGGCACCACTCTGTAAAACGCGTTGCCCGGCATATACTCCTGTTCGCTGCCGTTCATGGTGACTATCACCGTGCTGTAATAGTTATAAGTTTCTTCACGCATAGTAGCCATCAGCTCATCTGTGACATAAAGATTGCCGGTATACATCATGGAATCGTAGCCATCCGACTCAGGCTTATATGCACAGCCTACTACTGTCACGGCGATCTCTTTATCTTCACCAAGGGCGATGCGATACGTCTTGTTTATGATATTCCCGATGGTTTCCTCATTGAAATAATACTCATCTTCATATGCTGCCAGGACCGCTTCGTTCTTCTTTTCCGGCATTCGTCCTGCAGCCAGCTTCCCTTCGAAGCTTCCTATGACGCTTGGATATGTCTCAAAGGAAAACTCATCGTCATCTATATACATGCTGCTGTCCAGCATGATATCATCCAGCACCACAGACTCCACGTTGGCAGCGTTGCTGATGGCCGTGTAATCATTATCAGTGAATTCCGATTCATCACTTTTCTTCAACACTATCCTGTCTTCACTGTAGTTGTAGAAATAGTCATTATATCCCAGCTTTTCTTCTTCCGCCTGCTGGTGCTGAAGAGTGGTATACTGCGAAGTCACTCCGAACACAACGAATAAGAATACTATGAGAAGCAGCAGGAATTTAGGCAGAATGTTGAAAGCGTTTCTCACACCCAGCTTTATTTTGCCGCCGGCGCCTATATCGTCTTTTGACGATTTGTTTTCCATAACGGCAGGCATTTCCTTTTGCGGGTCCTCATACGAAGCCTCCGCCGGCGCATTTTCATGGGTTTCAGGCGATGCCTCAAGATGCTTGTCTTCTGCCACTTTTCCATCATGCATCTTGATTTTTCTGGTGGCATACTTTTCAAACTGTTCATAGTTATGGGTAACTACGACCACCAGCTTATCTTTTGATATCTCGCTGAGGAGCTTGACGATGCCCTCAGCAGACACACTGTCCAGATTGCCTGTAGGCTCGTCTGCAACGATGATATCTGTATCCTTTGCGAGAGCTCTCGCTATGGCCGTCCTCTGTTTCTGTCCCCCGGAAAGCTTGGCTACTTTTGTTTTGGCATGAGAAGTAAGCCCTACCTTTTTTATGATGGCAGGAACTTTCTTCTTGATTTCTTCACCGCTGCATCCCTTTATCATCAGTGCCAGTTCAATATTCTGATAAACTGTGTAGCTGTTTATCAGATTGAATTCCTGAAATATGTTTCCTATATATTTTTTTCTGTATTCTTCAAAATCGGATTCGATGTAGTGGCTGGTTTCAACACCATTGATATACATCTCACCTTCTTCATATGAATCCAGGCCGGAGATAACATTAAGCAAGGTGGTTTTACCACTGCCCGATTCTCCTGTAATGATCACGAATTCTCCTGTCGTGAAATCAAGATTCACTCTGGAGATCCCACTGGAGATCATTCCCTTACTGTAATAGTACTTTGAAACGTTTTTAAGTTTTATCATTCGTTAACTCCTTTACGGCAGCCGCATAAATGGTTGCGTTCATTATAACATATAGTTACATTTACATCAAAAAAAGATCCCGGGGCGATTGCCCGGGACCTTTTGGTCCATGTAGATAATATGTGAAAAACATATTATGCGTCTCTAAGGGACTCAACGATGGCTTCTGCCATCTGATCCATTTCCATCTCGCTGCTCTCCGTAAGTGTTGAGAGAACAGTTACTTTTTCATTGAGCACTGTCATCTGCTTCATGCCGTCGAGGAATTCTTCCATGAGCTGCCCCGCCTTAGGAGCCCATGATCCACCCTCCATGATTGCAACTGTACGCTTCTGCATGTTGAGGGCTTTCATATCCATCAGATAGTTGTGCATCAGCGGATAGATCCCCAGATTGTAAGTTACTGAAGCCAGTACGATATGACTGTACTTGAAGCTTTCTGCAATAAGATGGGATACATGAGTGTTGGACACATCATATACTGCCAGCTTATCGACACCCTTTTTTGCCAGCTTTGTCGCCAGCAGCTGAGCTGCGCTTTCCATATTGCCATACATGGATGCATATACGATCATTACGCCGTTTTCTTCCGGCTCGTATCTGCTCCACTTATCGTACTTATCTACCAGATAACCCAGATCCTTAGCCTTCCACACAGGTCCATGGAGAGGGCAAACGATCTTGATATCAACAGTGCTTGCTTTTTTCAGCAGTGCCTGAACGTGAGGTCCATACTTACCAACTATATTTGTATAATAACGTCTGGCATCGTCGATCCAGTCTCTGTCGAAGTCCACTTCATCACTGAACAGTTTGCCGTCGAGAGCTCCGAATGAGCCGAAGGCATCTGCAGAGAAAAGTACTCCGTTGGTGAGATCGTACGTTACCATGGCTTCCGGCCAGTGGACCATAGGTGCGGATACGAATGTGATTTCATGCTTTCCGAAGGATCTGGTGTCCCCTTCTTTCACTTCGTCCTCATGCCCATCCACACCAAATCCGAACTGGCGCATTAACATGAAGGCTTTTTCATTACTGATCACCTTTACCTTAGGGTAGCGTATCAGTACTTCCTGGATGGAAGCGGCATGATCCGGCTCCACGTGGTTTACTACCAGATAGTCCAGGGGTCTGCCGTCCAGCAGGGCTTCTATATTTTCTAAAAACTGTCTGCCTGCTGACCAGTCGATGGTGTCGAACAACACTGTCTTCTCGTCCAGCAGCAGGTATGCATTGTATGATACTCCTCTTGGGATCGGATGAATGTTTTCAAAAAGAGCCAGTCTGTGGTCATTGGCGCCGATCCAGTACAGGTCTTCTGTTACTTTTCGTACGTTATACATGGTAAACCTCCTTTAGTTATTGTGAAATTTCATGCAGCTGCCACTGCTAGCTCTCGATGAATTCATCCTTGCTTTCACCGCAGTCAGGACAGATCCACTCTTCAGGCAGTGCCTCGAACAATGTTCCAGGTGATATGCCTCCTTCAGGGTCGCCTGCCGCCGGATCGTATTCGTATCCGCAGCCCCGGCAAACGTGGAGTTTCCATGGCGGTGCTTCCTTCTTAGGTGTCGCCTTTCTCATCTTCTGCATTGGCGGTGCCGGCTTCTTAGGCTCTCCGTTATCCAAAGCCTTTGTCAGCAGCGGCAGGATCTCCATTATATCTCCTACGATGCCGTAATCTGCATTCTTGAAAATAGGCGCGTTTTTATTCTTATTGATGGCAACGATGGTAGTTGCCCCTTTGATACCTTTGAGGTGCTGGCCTGCACCTGAGATACCACATGCTATATATAAGTTACCGTTGAATTTCTGTCCTGACATTCCTACATATCTGTCCAGCGGCAGATATTTCAGAGTCTCTGCTACAGGTCTGGATGAGCCTACCGCCGCCCCTGCCTGTACTGCCAGATCTTCGATCAGCTTCATATTCTTCTTGTCACCGATCCCCTTGCCGGCACTTACTACTCTGTCCGCCAGTGCGATAGGAGTATCTATATCGATTCCTACTGTAAAGTCGAAGCCATCATTCTTAAGAGCTTCAACAAGTTTATCGACTTTAGCGGCAGCTGTGTCGCCGTCAATAATGACCTTCTTCCTGTTGCCGGTGATAGGACCTTTAGGTTTAGCTGCCCCGCCTTGCTGCTTAGGGGCTTTGCCCAAGATATGTGATGCGATTACTACTCTCTGTATTTCATTAGTTCCTTCGTAGATCGTAGTGATCTTGGCATCTCTGTATGCTCTTTCCACCTCCATTCCCTTGAGGAAGCCGTTTCCTCCGTGGATCTGGAGAGCATCGTTTACAACTTCAAGACAGATATCCGAAGCATACTGCTTGGCCATTGCGCTTTCCATGCCATAAGGTTGATGCTCGTCTTTGAGCTCAGCAGAGCTGTAAACCAAGAATCTGGCAGCTCTGATTTTTGTTGCCATGTCAGCTATCTTGAAGGAGTTTATCTGTTGGAATGCGATTGGCATTCCGAACTGTTCCCTTTCCTTAGCGTACTCAACTGCCCTTTCAAAGGCGCCCTGTGCAATGCCCAGAGCCTGTGCAGCGATACCGATACGTCCACCGTCCAAAGTGCTCATGGCGATCTTGAAACCTTCGCCTTCCTTACCCAGCAGGTTTTCCTTGGGAACCTTCACATCGTTGAAGATCAGTTCTGCTGTGGATGATGATCTGATACCCATCTTGTCGTAGTGATCACCGAATTCAAATCCTTCCCAGCCTTTTTCAACGATGAATGCACTGATGCCTCTTGTGCCGATGCCCGGCGTGGTTACCGCGAATACGATGTAAGTATCTGCCTTAGGAGCGTTGGTGATGAAAATCTTTCCACCGTTGAGGATGTAATGATCTCCGCTTAATACTGCTACTGTTTCTGTCCCGCCTGCATCACTTCCGGCATTTGGCTCTGTGAGACCAAAGGCTCCGATTTTTTCGCCCTTAGCCAGCGGAACAAGATATTTTCGTTTCTGCTCTTCTGTTCCGAATGCGAACAGCGGGTATGCGCCCAGTGACACGTGGGCTGACAGGATAACTCCGGCACCGCCGTCAACTCTTGCCAGTTCTTCTACTGCAATGGCATATGTTAAGATATCGGCACCTGCTCCACCGTATTCCTTAGGAAACGGAAGACCCATAACTCCCATCTCTGCCAGTTTCTTCACTGCATCCATAGGGAACTCATTGTTCTGGTCCAGCATAAATGCGATCGGTTTGATCTCTGCTTCTGCGAACTCTCTTATCTTCGCTCTGAAATCTTCATGCTGCTGTGTAGTTCTGAATAACATGCACATACCTCCTTATCGATTTCAATTTCAATCTTGACTAAAATTGTCAGAAAACTTATCTTGGTGCTATACTATACTATTTTTATCCACTTGTAAAGTATTTTTTGCACATTCGTCTAAAAAAGAAAACGCACCGCTTTGTTACGCGATGCGTTTTTGTTGAAATTTCAACGTTTTTGCTTGTTCGTTTACTTGTTCGTTTTCTGCCTTGTCATATCATTCTCAAGCTCGGATCTTCCATTTTAACCTTGCCTGCTTTGATATCTTCTACGATCTCAGCGATGACTTCATGTTCAGAGAAATGATATTTCTTGCCTTCGATCTCCAGATAATCCTCATGCCCTTTGCCGAGGGTGATGATCATATCGCCTTTTTGCGCATGGGTGATGGCATACTCCAGAGCTTCTCTTCTGTCTTCTATCTCGATGTAGTTGCCGTTACTCTTTGCCAGTCCCACCTTGATATCGTTGTTGATATCCGACACTTTCTCGAATCTAGGGTTGTCGCTTGTTATTATGCAAAGATCCGCCAATTCTCCTGCAACTTCACCTATATCGTAGCGTCTTACCTTGGATCTGTTTCCGCCGCATCCGAACAGGGCGATAAGTCTAGGTGGCTCGTATTGTTTAAGGGTTTCAAGAACGCTTCTCGTACTTACAGCATTGTGAGCATAGTCTATGATAACGCTGAAATCCTTGGATACCTTGATAGGCTCTACCCTGCCCTTCACCTGAACATTTGCAAGTCCTGCCAGGATAGCTTCCTGGGAAATGCCCAGCTGCTGACACACAGTCATGGTCGTGAGGGCATTATATACCGAGAAATATCCCGGGATATGGATCTCCGCATCACATTTAAGAAGCCCGCAAGTCTTGAACGACATTCCAAGCCTTCCTTCTTCGTTGAGGAACCGTATATCGGATGCCATCATATCGGCTTCTTTCTTAGCGGAGAAAGTCACCACATCACATGTGTGGCACGCCAGGATCTTATTTGTATGTTCATCATCCACATTTACTATGCCTGTTCTGCACTGGCGGAACAGCATGCTCTTACAGAGGAGATATTCTTCGAAATCTGCATGCTCTGCCGGACCTATGTGATCAGGAGACAGGTTTGTGAACACGCCATAGTCGAACATTATTCCTGCTGTTCTGTCCAGCTTGAATCCCTGTGACGATACTTCCATAACCACGTATTGGCAGCCTGCTTCCAGCATCTTTGCCATGTGCTTATGGATCTCATAAGATTCAGGGGTAGTGTTCTTTGCCGGTATCCTTTCATCTCCTATAACTATTGCGATGGTGCCGATGAGTCCTGCCTTCTTGCCTGCCTGTCTGAGCACATCACTGATGATGTATGTTGTAGTGGTCTTTCCCTTAGTTCCTGTCAGTCCGATAGTAGTCAGCTTATCTGCAGGATAATCAAAATATGCTGCTGAGATCAATGCCAGCGATCTTCTCGCTGAAACCACCTTGATAACAGTGATGTTTTCAGGGATCTGCTCTGCCTCTTCTTCCCTCTCGAGCACGATGACGGAAGCGCCCTTTTCTATGGCATCAGGGATATATTTATGTCCGTCTGTAACTGCTCCTACCATGCATACGAACATGGTTCCTTCAGTTATTTTTCTGGAATCGTAAATGATATCGCTGACTTCAGCATCCATGCTGCCCTGCAGCAGCTCGTAATCTATTCTTTCGCAAAGCTTACTTAATTTCATCATTTCACCTCTCTATATGCGCACGGCATGCCTGCGATGCATTTACCGCAGACTTCAGAGCCGTAACTTTCTTCCTCATTTTGCTGCACACCATCTTCAGCAGTCCCTGCATACGAACTGCCGAACTCCGTATAGATTGCCGCATTTTTCAGGCACTGCTCATAGCACTTATGCCTGTCAAATCCATCGGGTCTTATTGCTCCCGCAGGACATTTTACCATACATGCTCCGCATGTTCCATCCTTTATATAAAGGCACGCATCTTCTTTTTTCGGGCTGCCGGTTTCCACGTCAAGATTAGTGACTATGCAGTTATATCTGCCGCTGCACCCCTTGTCTGTGATGAGCATATTGTTGATGCCGAATGTACCCAGCCCCGCTGCATAAGCTATATGTCTGAATGACCAGTGGCTCATGACTTCATCTCTATAAAACACCGCCGCCTCAGGGGCTGTTTTCGCCTCATACCCCAGTTTATGGATCGTCTCGATGATATGTTCATTGAGTCTTCCCATCATCGCATTGGTAAGCTCGTAACTCTCTGCCCACTGCGGAGAGGATTGTACCTCATTGCGATTTGACTCAGCCACCCACTTCTCAAACGGTACGAAATAGCACAGGATCGCCTTCGCATCAGCTATCACCTCTTCCGGCATCTGATGATCGGGATGGACGACTTCTCTTAGTTTGCCGATATACTCACCCTTTGCATCTGCAAATCCAACTATAGGCTCCTGCCAGATCGCGCCCATGCTGCATGCAGCATTTTCCTTTGCCACGAAGGTCTTTATCTCATCTATTATTATGTTCTTGTTGTCATTTTTTAAATTCATAAGCATTTTATACAACGCGACCCGTCTCGAGGCACAAAAAAACAGGTTTTAGGACCATTTCTTTACTAGATTTCGGGATGACGTTGTCTATTATTTTAGTACCCATCGATTTGGACAACGATTTCGCTTATTTCGTTGTCTAAATTATTATTGTTTTTCAAAAAAGCCAATTCTCCACTCAAAAATCTCTTATTCGACCTGTTTCGGGGGTCGATTACCCCTTCACGTTGGCTTTTTTTAGCAAAAGTTTGATTTTATACAACGCGAATCTTCATTACGATCTCAGCAGCCCGCATACAAGGACGAAATATGATGGTAATTTACCTTCTTCTATCCATTCCAGCTCGATTTCCATGAGTCTGCCTGCTCTTCTTTTGTAAGCTGTTTGCCTGTAATCGACTCATCAAAAATTATCTTGATGGCCGTAAGTTCGAGAGTGCTGTATTTCTTCCAATATTCCAGTACGTCAAAATCATATGGAGGGCACGACCATATTTTATCATAGTTTGGACATGCTTTACAGGCTTCAAGGAAAGTATCCACATCAACATATTCTTCCAGATAGTGATCGACTGAAACCACGGCTTCGTATCTTTCTGTCTTATATATCAGACCGCTGTTTCCCACGTTGCTCATCCCATTACCTCTCTGCATATTTTCTCCAGTCTCTCGTATACATACACTTCGTCGCGTTCATCCGTCATAGTCACTATGATATCACCGGCTTGAAGTCTTGTTTTGCCTTTGGGGATTATCTCCGTATCTCCCCTCTGAATGGCAACCAGCAGACAATTATCCGGCCAGTCTATCTCACTGATCAGCTTGCCGTCAGCAGGCGAACTGTGTCTGATGCCGTACTCAGCCAGGACTTTCTGACGACGTACTCCGCCTCCGGTGGCATGGTCAGATCCTTCCGCGCTTTCGCAGGTTTTCTCCCACAGCCTATCCAAAAGACTGTCGTAGATGGGCTTTGATCCCAAAAGCGTTGCAACTATATATGCTACTATGGATACTGCCGAAAGTGACAGCATCTCATTCAGCGATCCGGTCATTTCAAAAATCAGCACTATCCCTGTTATAGGGGCTCTTACTATGGCTGCAAAATACCCTGCCATTGCCAAAGCCACAAAATTATTTATGTAAATAGGATCCAGCCCCATGAATTCCACCGCTGCAGTTCCAAAGGCACCGCCGATGAATCCGCCCAGCACCAGCAGCGGGAAAAAGATACCGCCGGGAGCTCCCGATCCGAAACTTACTGCAGAGAAAATGAATCTGCCGATGAAGATCAAAATAATGGTCGTCAGGACCATCTCACCTGCCGCCATGGTTTCGATCAGGTCATGGCCGCTGCCCAAAAGCTGAGGATAGGTGAATCCCAACACTCCCGCACATAAAAACGGTACTGCGGTCTTTGCAAAGCTGCCCGGTTCCTTTCCAAACACCTTCGCCTTGTTATAAACTTCCTGCACTTTCAACGTGAACCAGTTATAGAAGGCACCTAAAACACCCAGTATTATACCCAATATCAAGATCATCCAGTAATAACCTGTTGGAAGAGCATCAACTATTTCAAATCGAAATACTGAATCCACACCCAAGATAGCAGAGCATAGCAGATCTGCTGTGATGGATGCCGTTGTCACTGACAGCAGCACCGAAACACTGAAATTCTTATGTATTTCTTCCAGGGAAAACATCACTCCTGCAAGGGGTGCATGGAATGCCGCTGCAAGACCCGCACTGGCTCCACACGTAAGAAGAAATCTCTCCTCTGTTTTTCCCCTGTCCAAACCCTTGGAAATACCTTTGCCCACCATGGCACCTATCTGTATGGACGGACCTTCACGACCGAGGGCCAGCCCTCCGAAAATGCAGAGGAACCCGCCGACGAATTTGGCAGCCAGCACTTTCCACCAGCACTGGTCGAACTTGCCTGTCATCTCGCCTTTGAGCTGAGGGATACCGCTGCCGGATATCATGGGCTCAAACTTCACCAGCCTGCTTACGACCCAAGCCATCACAAGCAGCACCGCAAGCCATCCGGCCATATAGGCGATACTCTGTCCCGCAAATTCCAAAACCGCCTTGAGCAGGTGTCCCGCATACTCCAGAGCCACGCGATAAAGCAGCACCACCAGTCCTGCCGCTGCTCCCACAAGGATCCCTTCTCCTATTAATATTACCTGAAACCTTTCGGCACGGTTTAGCATGCCGGGTATGTCTTTTTTCACTTTATCCTCCGTTATTGCAGTTTTGGCAAACACCTGCCGCCATTCTGCCCCATCTAGTATATCTTATTTTGCGTGCATTTTAAATGATTTTCGTTTATGATAAGGGTATGAAAAACACAGTTGATATAGCCGACAATCAAATATATGACATTATCATCATCGGAGCAGGGGCCTCCGGCCTTTTTGCGGCCGCTTCCGCGGACCTTCATGCAAAGGGCACTGCTGCAAAGGGCACTGCATCGTCTTTTAACGATACCCCATTCAAAGGGCTGATCCTGGAAAAAACGGCTCGTGCCGGCACCAAGCTTTTGATGAGCGGCAGCGGTCAGTGCAACATCACCCATGCCGGTTCCATCAAAGATTTCCTTTCATGCTACGCAGATAATGGCAAGAAGATAAGGAGCTGCCTTTACAAGTACAGCAACCTTAAACTCATGGGTTTCCTTGAAGAAAACGGTATCGAAGTTTTCATTCGTGAAGACGGCAAGGTTTTTCCCAAATCAATGGACGCCCACGAAGTCCTTTATATGCTCCTGAGAAGAGGGAAAAAGAATGGATTCGAATTGAAATGTGACTGCGAAGTGACCGATTTGAAGCCATTGGCCCAAGATTTGTGGCAAATTTCCTGCGATGGCAAGTCTTATTGCGCCCGCAGCGTCATCATCGCTACCGGCGGATGTTCGTATCCGACTACAGGCTCTGATGGGTCTTTCTTCCGGGTGTTGCGAAGGGATCTTGATATTGAAATCACAGCGCTCAAGCCATCACTGACTCCGATACAGGTGAACGAATACCCATATGCTGAATTATCGGGGATATCATTGAAAAACGTACACACTTCAATTTGGCATGAAGATAAAAAAATCGCCGAAACCGGTGAGGCTCTGCTCTTTACACATAAAGATCTGTCAGGACCGGCAGTGATCAACATCTCTAAATATGCTTCGCCCGGCTGTAAGCTGAAGATCAATTATCTGCATCCATTGAAATACGAAGATGTGCTTGGCAAGCTCAAGGAGCTGCTGCACGGTTCAAAGGTCAGCACTGCCAATGGGATTTCGGCAGCATTCGACCTGCCGAAAAGGTTTTCCCAGCTTATCACTGAACGCTCGGGACCATCGTTGAAAGAACTGGCTAAAAATCTCACCGGCGAAGAGTTCAGCATAAATTCAGTTTCCGGCTTTCATAAGGCCATGGCCACCAGCGGCGGCATCGATCTTAAACAGGTAAGTACAGCCACCTTTGAATTCAAGGATCACCCGAATCTATATGCCATAGGCGAAGCTTTGGATGTGGACGGCATCACGGGAGGGTATAATCTGCAGTTCGCATATTCGTCGGCGATGGCTGCTATGGTTGGGATCATGGACCGATAAAGGATAAAAGAAAAACCCCGCATCGCTTGCGGGGTCTTTTAGTCTTATTTATTTCTCTTTCAGAATCTTACCGGATTCTTCTTCAATATGTACAGGCAGCATATACATGTCAATATTTCTGCCACAGGGAAGGCAAGCCATACTCCCGTCATGCCGATGATCCTTGTGAATGCCCACATGCAGGCCAGCAGTGCGATCAGCTGCCTCATGAGGTTTATGAAAATACTGTACTTTATCTTACCTACAGACTGCATGTATGAAGCGGCCATAGTGGCAAATCCATTGAATATGTAGCTTGTAGCCATGATCCTAAGTGCCGGCACCCCTAAGCTTATCATTGCATCTGATGCCATGAAAATTTTCAGTATCTGAACAGGGAAGACCGACAAGATAAGGGCTCCTGCCCCCATCATCACAACGGCTATGACAGTACCGTATCTGAAGGCTTTCTGCAGCCGTTCTTTATTCCTGGCTCCGAAATTGAAACTCATGATAGGTATGCATCCCTGGATCAGTCCGTTGACAGTCATTACCACCAGCTGCTGAGCTTTGAAATATGCTCCGAAAAAAGCAACTGCCGTAGTTGAATAAGCTATAAGGAACACATTGGCAAAGGACACCATGAAGGCACCCAAAGCGTTCATGATGAAAGAAGGCATGCCCAGAGAGAATATATCCTTGAATATCTTAAGCTCCGGTTTGAATCCTTTGACCTTGATCTTTACCTTTTGCTTGGTGAAGATCAGCACATAAAATGCCCACAGCATGGAAAACGAGTATCCCATCACTGAAGAAATGGCTGCTCCCTTTATGCCCATTTCAGGGAAAGGTCCTATCCCAAAGATCAGAAGCGGGTCAAACACGAAGTTCACCACTACTCCTGCGATCTGGAATGCCATAGGTGCCAGCATATTTCCTGTACCCTGGATGATCTTCTGGATAGCGATGTGCACCATGTTAGGTACCTGAAAAAAAGCACATATGAACATGTACTGGATACAAAGATCGTATATCACCGGATCATCTATGAAAGCGTTGAAATACGGTTTGAGTATTATGAGTATTATGATATTCAGGAATATGCCGAATGCTGTCGATAATATCAATCCATGAGATACCACGCTGTCTGCTCCTGCCTGGTCCTTTTCCCCCAGCCGCCTGGCGATGAGAACGTTGATGCCCACTCCCACTCCTATGGAGAATGCCAGCATCAGTGTAGTCAGCGGAAACGACAACGATACTGCCGTCAGCGCATCTTCACTTATCCAAGACACGAAAATGCAGTCCACGAAGTTATACGTGAACTGCAGAAACATCGAAAACAGTGGCGGCAATGACATGTTGAATATCAATGGCAACAAAGGCTTTGTTTCCATCTTGTTTAATTCTGCCATATCGACCTCTTATTAATGTTTTTTCGTAAATTATTTTATTTCCAGAAATCCAGCTTAGTGTCATCCATTCCGATTTCCTTAGCAACGAAAGTAGGATCTTTGCCTTCCTTCTTCTGCTTGCAGTAGTCGTCAAGAGCCTTCATAGCAGGCTTCATCAGGATCAGGATAACAGGAATATTGATCACTACCATGAATCCCTGCAGCATGTCAGCGATATTCCATACCATTGAAGCTGTAGCGATAGTTCCTACAAATACCAGAGCTGTAGCTGCGAGACGGAATACCAGCAGTTCTGTTTTAGTTGCTGCTCTCTTCAGGATGAAGTTGAGACATCCTTCGCAGTATGAGTAGTTACCGATCAGAGTTGTGAATGCGAACAGTGACATAGCTACTGCGATGAAGATAGGTCCGAAGTTACCCAGTGACTGACCCAGAGCGCCCTGAACGTACAGAGCTGCGTCAGCCTGCATCTCTTCTGTAACGCCGATTCCTGATGATAAGATCATGAAACCAGTAGCAGTACAGATCAGCAGAGTATCGAGGAATACTGACAGCATCTGAACCAGACCCTGCTTAGCCGGATGTGAAACGTCTGCCTTAGCAGCTGCATTAGGGGCAGAACCCATACCTGCTTCGTTGGAGTACAGACCTCTCTTGATACCGTTCATGATACATGAACCTGCGAATCCACCGAAGATCGACTTGAAGTCAAATGCGTTCTGGAAGATCATCTTGAACATTGCAGGAATGTTTTCGATATTGATGATCAGAACGATGATAGCTACCACAACGTAGATAAGACCCATTACAGGAACCATAACTCCTGTAACGTTTACCAGTCTCTTAACACCGCCGATAACGATGATTCCGAACAGTACAGCCAGAATGATACCTATTACGATAGCAGTTGAGTCACCATAGAAGTCAAATACCTTGAATGTTGACTGCAGGTTGTAAGCAGCCAGCATGTTGTATCCTACAGCATATGTAAGGATGATGATAACTGAGAAGATAACTCCCAGCCATCTCTGTCCAAGGGCATCAGCCATGTAGTAAGCAGGACCGCCGTAAGAAGTTCCGTCTTTGTCCTTCTTCTTATAGATCTGAGCCAGAGTTGATTCCACGAATGCGGAAGCTCCGCCGATGATAGCTGTGATCCACATCCAGAACAGAGCTCCGGGACCACCAATAGCAAGAGCGGATGCTACACCGATGATGTTACCGGTACCTACTCTTGATGCTGTTGAGATCATCAGAGCACCGAAGGAAGAAACTCCGCCTTCAGTCTTTGGCTTTTCCATTACTACTTTGAAACTTTCAGTGAATAAACGTCCCTGGATGAACTTGGAACGAATAGTCAGGATGATACCGCCTGCCAGCAGGATCAAAGGCACGCACCATGGCTGATAAAGAACGCCACTGATGGCACCAACTACTGTGTTGATTGCATCAAACATAATATTAAATCTCCTTTAAAAAATAATGATTTTTATGATTTTAGGGCACCTCTTCCAAAGCCCGCTGTCGATGATTTTACCATATAGATATTCTAAAGTCCAGAGATTGCATAAATGTATACAATTTTTAATGAGCTATCTTTTTTGTACTATTTTGTGGCATTTTGGGGGTGAATCGTATACGATTTTTGTTGCAGAATACAAATTCATAAATCCATTGGTTTCTGCTGCAAGATGCATTATAATAATGTTAATAATGTTAGCAAATGAAAAAGGAGATCAAAAATGAAAATAAAACATGTTTTAACAGCTATCATGATACTGCTCTTGTTGACTGCATGTTCGAGCGGAAGTTCAGATACATCTGATACTTATACTCCGGCGTCACTGGACACTGAAAAAACATATTACGCCGATATCGATATCGCCGATTTCGGTGTTATCACTGTACAGCTGGACCAGACAGCAGCACCAATCACATGTGCCAATTTCGTAGAACTGGCTGAAAGCGGTTTTTACGATGGTCTCACCTTTCACCGTATCATATCCGGTTTCATGATGCAGGGCGGCGACCCGGCAGGAAACGGTACCGGCGGTTCCGAAAACAACATCATCGGCGAATTCTCATCCAACGGTCATGAAAATGAACTGTCACATAAAAGAGGAGTTATCTCCATGGCTCGCTCGCAAGACCCGAACAGTGCAAGCTCACAGTTCTTCATCTGCCATGCAGACAGCGATTTTCTCGATGGCGACTATGCTGCATTCGGCGTAGTGGTGAGCGGCTTGGATGTCGTAGATGCAGTTTGTGAAGATGCCGAACCGACAGATAGTAATGGAACCATAGAGGCCGAAGCACAGCCTGTTATCACGTCTGTTAAGATCAGGATCGAGTAAGTTTTTGATCGCTATTTAGTT
>CAYTVH010000020.1:0-27302 GCA_964441805.1 uncultured Oscillospiraceae bacterium
ACAATATTGGAAAGGATTGTCGAGTGCATTGTTGCAGTTGCCGGAGTACCATTTACTAGAGAGGACGTTTTACTACTTATTATAGTGGGTTACTTTATAGGTGTTATGTTGATGGAGAAAGAGACAGGGCAGAGCGTTTATGGGGCAGCTAATTTCAAACTACAATCCGAACCGTGTTGTATAGCGCTCAGGGTTTAATCCCCAATGCCCCGCCAATTAGGATCGTAATATTAGAAATAAATGAAAATTTCCTACTATTTATATAGTGATGGAAATAATAGTGGAAAAAAATTCGGAAGTGGTTGAAAAAGCTAGTGAAAGGTTGACCCTTTCACGGCGGTAACCCGGGTTCGATTCCCGGTAGGATCACCAAAGATAACCGGATTCAAAAGAATCCGGTTTTTTTATTGAAGGTGAACATAATGAAAGCTAAGATCAAAATGCTATATGGCTTTATTGGATTAGGTGAAGCCGGCTTATATGGAATAATCGGGACTTTTGCATTATTCTTTCTTACTACGGTTGTTGGTATCAATCCTGCAGTTGCGGGTATGATCACTGCAGTAGGAGCTGTATGGGAAACCATGTGCGGAGCTGTAGTCGGATATATTTCAGACAATACTGTGAGCAGATTCGGGAAGAGAAAACCATATATTTTGATTGGTGCATTTCCACTGATGGTTTTCACCGGTTTATTTTTTACCAATATAGGTACAGAACATGGACTTGCTCCTATATATTATGGGTTTATGCTTGTAATGTTTTGGACATCATATGCGGTGTTTTATGTACCGTATTTGTCTTGGGGTGCAGAACTTACACAGGACTATGATGAAAGAACATCATTGAGAGGATATGCATATGTTTTCTGTACCGTTGGAATGGCGATTGGTTTAGTGCTTCCTAATATTGTTGTAGACAGTTTGGTGAATCTCGGAATATCTCTTTCAGGCGGCTGGATGGTAACCGGGATCTCATGTGGTGTGATTTGTGCAATATGTATATTCATAGGCGGTATATCAATAAAGGATCAATATGAACTGGAATATAGAAACAGCAAATCTTTTAATCAAAAGAATAAGAAAAAGAAAGCAACCCCTGGATTTGATAAAAAAGATTCTTTGATAAAGACACTGACTCGCAATGCGATCGATATGCTTAAGAACTATTTAAATATTCTCAAGCTGAAAACTGCAGTTTATATCATCGGGGCCAGCGTATTCTATTTGATTTCTTATGCGATGTTCTCTTCAGTGAGAATGTATTACTTCACTTTTAACCTTCAGATGTCTGCCGGAGTGATCACTGTAGTAATGCTGTTTCTTACTTTTGCATCGGTGATATTTGTTCCTTTTATAGGAAAGGCATGTAAAATCACTGACAAGAGAACTACTTTCATTATAGGTATGGCAATAGGGATTGTTATAATGGGTGGTCTTGGCGTTTTAGGCGTGAACTCTGCACTGGAAATCGTCATATTCTCAATTGGTTATTCACTGGGAAGTATAGCGTACTGGCAGCTTGTTCCTTCAATGATATACGATGTTTGTGAAGTAGACGAACTTGTGAACAATAAGCGAAGGGGAGGGTTGGTGATTTCACTTCAATCCTTGTCGGAGTCAATAGCCAATGCTATAGGACTACAAATCGTTGGTCTGATCTTGAATTTCTCGGGATTTGTAGGTGAAGCTGCGGTCCAAACCGAAAGAGCACTCTTCTGGATCAATATGTCTTTTTCGGTCATTCCGGCGATTTTCATGGCTGCATCCATGATTTGTATCATCAAATATCCTGTAACTAAAAAAATGTATAGAGATGTAGTAGCTGCATTAAAGGATAGAGAAGCAGGAAACCATATAGATATGGAAAAATTTAAATCACTATAGGCGTCATTTAATGGCGCCTTTTGCATTTTTTGATAAGAAAAATAAGAGAAGGTCAGGGAGTTGTTAGCACTCTTTGCAGGTGAGTGCTAAAAAGTTGTTGACTTCTGCATATAAGGGGTTTAAAATGTTATCATGTAGGGAAAATATAACAAGGATATGTATTGGGGATAATATGTGAGAACTACGGAGGTAATAGGATGAACATAGAGAAATACACACAAAATGCACAGGGGGCAATAATCGATTGTCAAAACATAGCCATCGAAGAGGGACATCAGCAAATAGATGGTGAACATCTTCATATGGCTCTTATCATGCAGAAGGACGGGCTCATACCCAAGCTGCTTAAGTTCATGGAGATAAATCCGGGAGAGATGATAGGCTCCATACAGGCAGAGCTGGATAAGCTGCCCAAGGTTAGCGGAAGTGCCGAAAGCATGTATTCCACCAGGAGGCTGCAGCAGGTCTTCATAACTGCGGAAAAAACGGCACAGAAGCTGAAGGATGAATATATCAGCGTCGAACATTTATACATGGCGCTGCTGGATGAGAGGAACACTCCGTCAGCGGCTATTTTCAAGCGTTACGGAATAACAAAAGACAAATTTCTTGATGCTCTCAACAAGGTTAGGGGAAACCAAAGGGTGACAAGCCAGAATCCGGAGGAAAACTATGATGCCCTCAATAAATACGGCAGGGATCTTGTGGAGATGGCTCGTGAAGGCAAACTGGACCCTGTCATCGGAAGGGACGGCGAAATAAGGCATACCATACAGATCCTTTCCAGAAGGACAAAGAACAATCCTGTACTCATAGGGGAACCGGGTGTGGGCAAGACTGCTGTGGTGGAAGGTCTGGCTCAGCGTATCCTAAACGGCGATGTGCCTGAAGGACTGAAGGACAAGACCATATTTGCCCTCGATATGGGAGCTCTTATCGCAGGAGCTAAGTTCAGAGGTGAATTCGAAGAAAGACTTAAAGCTGTCCTCAACGAAATAGAAAAATCAGAGGGAAGAATAATCCTCTTCATAGATGAGATCCATAACATCGTAGGCGCCGGTAAGACCGAAGGTGCCATGGATGCGGGGAACTTGCTGAAACCTAAGCTGGCAAGGGGCGAACTCCACTGCATCGGTGCAACGACCCTCGATGAATACAGGAAATATATCGAGAAAGATGCGGCTCTGGAGAGAAGATTCCAGAAGGTGCTTGTGGATCAGCCTACGGTTGAAGATACCATTTCCATCTTGAGGGGCCTTAAAGAAAGATTTGAGATACACCATGGTGTAAGGATAACAGACAACGCGCTCATCGCATGTGCGACCCTTTCCGAAAGATACATCAGTGACAGATTCCTGCCGGACAAGGCCATAGATCTGATGGATGAGGCTGCTGCCAGGATCAGAACTGAGATAGATAGCATGCCGGCAGAACTTGACGAGATATCAAGAAAGATCATGCAGCTTGAAATAGAAAAGCAGGCGCTGGGCAGGGAAAGGGACAATGCTTCAAAGAGCAGGCTGGAGGCTTTGGAAAAGGAGCTTTCCCAGCTGAAAGACGAAAGCAATGCTATGCGCGCCCAGTGGGAAGGCGAAAAGAAGGCCATCACGGAAGTGAAGGCCGTAAAGCAGCAGATCGAAGATGTGAAGCATGAGATGGAGGAAGCTGAACGTAACTACGACCTGGAGAAGCTGGCGCAGCTTAAATACGGAACCTTGCCGGATCTGGAGGCCAAGCTGGAAATAGAAAAGGAAAAGGCTGATGAAGCTAAGGAGGCAAGGCTTCTCAAGGAAGAAGTAACTGAAGAAGAAATCGCCGAAGTCATCTCCGGTTGGACAGGAATTCCTGTCAGCAAGCTGGTGGAAAGCGAGAAAGAGAAGCTTCTCAAGCTGGAGGATATCCTTCATAGAAGGGTAATAGGACAGGAAGATGGAGTCAAGGCAGTTGCCGAGGCAGTGCTGAGAGCAAGAGCCGGACTGAAAGATGAAAAGAGACCGGTAGGCTCATTCATATTCCTGGGGCCTACAGGCGTGGGCAAGACAGAACTGGCAAAGGCCCTTTCCGAAGCACTCTTCGACTCGGAGAAGAACATGGTCCGCATAGACATGTCCGAGTACATGGAAAAGCACTCCGTATCAAGACTGGTGGGAGCCCCTCCGGGATATGTGGGATATGATGAAGGCGGACAGCTGACGGAAGCTGTGAGAAGAAAGCCGTACAGCGTGATCCTCTTCGATGAGATCGAAAAGGCACATCCCGATGTGTTTAACATCTTGCTGCAGCTTTTGGATGATGGAAGGCTGACAGATAATCAGGGAAGAACTGTTGATTTCAAAAATACCATCGTGATAATGACTTCCAATATCGGAAGCAGCTATCTGATAGACGGCATCAAAGAGGACGGAAGTGTTGACGATGAAGTGAAGCAACGGGTAGAGGACGAGACGAAGAAATACTTCAGACCGGAATTTCTCAATCGTATCGATGACATCGTAGTGTTCTCGCCGCTGACAGAAGACCAGATCGTGAATATCATCAGGCTTGCCATGAGGGATATCGAAAGACGTCTTGAAGAACGGGAGATAACACTGGAGCTGACAGATGAAGCGGAAAAATTCATAGCCAAGGAAAGCTATGAGCCTGCTTACGGCGCAAGGCCTGTCAAGAGATTCCTGCAGAGGAACATCGAGACGGAACTGGCCGGTGAGATCATAAGGGGCAACGTGAAAGACGGTGACGATGTGATCATCGACACCGACGGAGAAAAACTGGTGTACAGGACCAAGTAGGGATAAATCCAAGTGGGAATATAAATAGTGAAAAGGGGTATAAAACAATAAAAGACAGCGGGGCGTCACATCTTTAAGATGGATGCCCCGCTGTTGTTTTGTCGAAATTTATCGAGCCGTCAAAACCTTAGCTCAGCTTGAAATCATCAACGCCTTTGCGCTGTACTTTGGTTACATATATGTTGATTGCCAATGTATAGATATAGTCATAGAGCATCATCAGCACGATGCCGCCTATGATCAGTATCGCCGTCGGATAATCAGGAAGTTCCACAGCTCCAAGAACCAGTTCCTTGAAGCCCAGGAAGCCGACACAAAGGACAGCTGCGAAGAAAACAACCTTGACGATTATCTGGGACGTGCCATGCTGCAGCTTTTCTATAAAATACTTGGCCACCCCATAATATCCAAACAGGAAAATGTAAGGTATAAGGGCGACTTTGCCGGGAACAAGAATAAGTCCCAGGATGACAGCAGCTGCATAGAGGAGCAGCCCGCCGCCCACGCCGGTCTCTATTATCATCACCGCTACGAATAAGGAACTTATCGCAAACAGCGTCAGCTCGATCCCGGGTGCGAAGGATCCGGCAAACATAAATATTAAAGTAAGGGCCAGGCAGATACCGCCCAGCGCCAATTTGAAACTCTTATTTTTTCTCATTTCTCAAATCCCCTTTGGGAACATTAGATGCAGTCGCAGCAGCAGTCAGCGCAGACGTAGCACTGGAATGCCTGGCAACACATGTCATCACGGTCCTGCTGGTTGTAACCGCGTCCGTAAGCCTGGTTCTGGAACTGTCCTCCCATATTGATGATACGTCCGTAAGCCTGGCTGTATTCCACATTGCCCGGCTCCATTTCAGCAGCTGTCTGCAGTTTGTTTCTGGCATCATCGTACCAGCCTTTTTTATAGGAAATCATTCCCGCCAGGAAGAACCATTCGGCGCTTCTGTCTCTTGTGCTGCTGAGGATCCTTTCGGCTTCACGGAGGTTGTTGGCATCGATATAACGTCTTACCTGCATGTAGTCAGGTCTGCCGCCGCCGGAACCTGATGAGCCGCCGCCGAAACCGTAATCGTAGCTTGTTGAACCGCCCTTTTTCATGAGCATGTCATAAGCCTCATTGACTTCCTGCAGTTTTTCTTCAGCCAGATCGGCCAGTGGGTTGTTCTGATATTTGTCAGGATGGTATTTCTTTACCAACTCTTTATAGGCTTTCTTGATTTCCTCTTCCGATGCGTTTTCAGGAATTCCCAATACTTCATATGGATTCATGATCGTCTCCTTTTCTGCTATTGTCAGATCCGCTTATCCGGATCGATCTGCTCGATTATTTCTTCAGTTTTTCGGTTAAGTCCGAAGTATATCACATTTTCTATTATACCTTGATTTTTCTTTATTTCAAGGGCATCGAGGCAATTGCTTATCACTGCCAGGTAATGATACAAGTTGAATTTCAGGTCGTCTTCGATGCGCGCCCTGAACTCTTTGGGTCCCTCGGTGTCAGCATCGTATCCGAACCTGTAAAACAGCGGATTGTATGCGCCGGACTCGATGTTTTCCTCGATGTCGTCAGCTGCATCTATCAGATATATCCACTTGCCCATATGGTAGCCGATGGATGCAAAGGTTTCGTCGTCAAACCCTTGGCGGAAGATGGCTTCCATTATTTTTGAGAAAGCTTCCGCGGCCATATCTATGCTTGGACACTTTTCTTTTTCCAGTGCGGAAAGCTCGGCTAAATGGCTTTCTATTTCTTTGCAAAGGTCGGGGTAGCGGTTTCTAAGCTTTTTGAAGATGCCTTTGAGGGCCAGCATGGTGGCCTTTGCATATACCTTGCCTTCGTCGTTGGCATCATCCATGAGCTTGTACCATGCAAGGATCAGCATGACGTCTGCTGCATAGTCGATGGCATCGTTTCGTATGATGGTCTTTTTCTTGATCATCGGATGGGCGATGCAGTGCTCTTGAGCAGGCTTATCATAGTCTTCTGAGAGTGACTCCAAAAGGATCGCCAGGAAGGCAGCATCATAGCTCAGTGCCATTCGAGGCAGCTGCCCGTAACGTTTGCCGATGGATTTGCAGACTCCGCAGTAGTAGCCGCAGTATACTTCATATTCGCGAACTTTCAGTTCGGGTTTTAAAACTTTAACGTAACCTAACATGATATCAGTGCCTTATACAGCTCAAAGCCGCTTATGAGGATATGTTCATCGAAATCAAATTCAACGCTGTGGAGCGGGATGTCGCCGCCGGTGCCCAGCAGGAAAAATACTGCGGGAGCGTAATGACCATAGAAAGAAAAATCGTCAGAAGTCATTACAGGCTCCGGGATCTCCAGGTAATCGCAGTCGATGCTTTTGGCAGCAAGGCTGCTTTCAAGATAAAGTTCTTCGTCGTTGATTATTGGAGGATAGCCGTCGCTGTTGGTGAAAGTGAAGTCACATCCGTACTGGCCGGTGATATCGTTGAGGGTATCGGTTATGAGGGCCAGGATGTCATTGAAGTTTTCTTCACTGAAAGCCCTGACAGTTCCCTGGAGTCTGGTGTTGTTGGAAACCACATTTCTGGCGTAGCCGCTGTCCATCTTGCCGATGTGGATTATGGTTTTATCTTCCGGTCTTCCGGAAGGTGTCTTCGGCAGCGGGTCTATATCTTCGGAAAAATGAGAGACTGCTCCTGTTGTCCTGGCATGCCTTGAATAGAGCTTCGTCATAAAATCCGCTGCGATATAGAGGGCGTCTTTTCCTTCATAAGCAGCAGTTCCATGGGCAGAATCACCCAGGATATCTATATCTATTTCTGCCGACTTAGCCATGATGGCACCGCGCTTTGATGCTATCTGTCCTGCTTTGAGGAAAGGCCAGATATGGATCCCGAAAACTTTTGTAACATTGTACCTTGCGAGGATGCCGCTTTCACAGATCTCCTTTGCACCTCCGAGAGTTTCTTCTGCCGGCTGGAAGATGAGAAGCACATTACAGTCAATTTCATCCAGTTTGTCTACATACTGACCAAAAGCCAGGTTTATGGCCATGTGGCCGTCGTGTCCGCATGAGTGCATAACGCCTTCGTGTTTTGATGCGTAGCTTCCGATCATGGCTTCCACGCCAGGCAGAGCATCCATCTCTGCTCTGAAGCAAACAGTTTCGCTCTTTCCTTTATCAAAAAAAGCACATACGCCGGAGTCGCATAAAAATGTCAGCTGGCAGTCCAGGCTGCCGAGGACGTCGAGGATATAACCTTTTGTCTTGGGCAGATCGCGATCCAGTTCCGGTATCATGTGCAAGTTTCTTCTATGGGTTTTCAGTATTTCTGCATAAGCATGCTGCTGATATGCCATTCTAATCCCTTTCTTATTATGTAGGAAATATCGTTTTCGATATTTCCGGAATATCAACAAAGTCTACTGCTGAAAGAGAATCGGCGAAGCCAACTTTGTTAAATGAAATGTTATTGTCTATGATATCATATTATATGGTAGAATAACAATATGAACTTGGTGTGAAGGCTGTGCGTACGGCGGAGGATAATTATGCAAAAACTTCTTGGACGCAGAGAAAAAGAGATACTAATTGGACTTGAAAAGGCCGGCTACGAGGCATATTTCGTAGGGGGCTGTGTTCGTGATGCTTTGATGGAGGATATGTGTGTAAGCCGTACCGAAGATATTTGCCTGCAAGGGGATGCAGATGTGGCGACCAGCGCACTGCCTGATCAGGTGAAGGAAGTATTTGCCGGATTCAATGTGATCGAGACCGGGATAAAGCATGGCACTGTTACGGTGATGTTGGCAGGGGAGCCGCATTGTGATGATTCGGATGACTGCAATACCATTCCGGTGGAGATCACCACATACAGGACTGACGGCAGCTACAGCGACAGCAGACATCCTGACCGGGTGAGCTTTGTGAGAAGTATCGAAGAAGATCTTGCTCGTCGTGATTTCACGGTAAATGCCATGGCATGTGATGTACGGGGCAAGCTGGTTGATCCGTATGGCGGCAGGGACGATCTGGCAGCGGGGATCATCAGGGCTGTAGGAAATCCGGACAAGCGTTTTCGGGAAGATGCCCTCAGGATAATGAGAGGGCTGCGTTTTGCAGCGGTGCTGGGCTTTGGAATAGAAGAAAAGACAGCAGAAGCGATGATGGATTGCAGGCGTTTGCTAAAGGATATATCAGCAGAGAGGGTTTTCGTTGAGCTGAAAAAACTGCTGGCAGGGAAGTGGGCAGGCGATGTTTTGCGAAAATACGTGGATGTGCTGGAAGATGTGCTGCCGGAGATCTGGGCCATGAAGGGATTCGAGCAGCATAATCCTTATCATAAATACGACGTGCTGGAGCACTGCATAAGGGCGATGGAAGCTGTTGTGACCACGCCGGAGAACTTGGGGGAAATGAAGATGGCCGCTTTGCTCCACGATGTGGGCAAGCCGGAGACTTACTTCATGGATGACGAGGGGATAGGACATTTTTATGGACATCCCAAGAAAAGCGAAGAGTTGGTGCGTGGGATACTCAAGAGACTCAAGGCAGACAAGGCGACTCTGGAGAGAGTAGCGACCCTTGTGAGATATCATGATTTGATTTTTGATAAGGACGAGCGGCTGCTGAAACGCTGGATGAACAGGCTGACTCCGGAAGTTTTGCTGGAGATCCTGGAGATAAAGCTTGCGGACAACTTCGCGACGGGGAATATGAGCCCCGAGCTTGAGGGCAAGTTCAATGACATACGAGATATGATGGCAGATATACTCCGTCAGGAGCAGTGCTTTTCGCTGAAGGATCTGGCTGTGGGCGGTGATGATCTGATAGCCGCCGGCATGGAGCCGGGACCGGAAGTGGGTGCTGTGCTGCAGCGGCTTTTGGATGCTGTTATAGATGGGGAATGCGAGAATGAGAAGGAAGTGCTGATGGAATTGGCAAAAATGTGAATGGAAGTATTTTACCATCATGGAATATGAAGAAGAGCAGGAATACTTAATGGGTGAGGAAGAAGGGATATTCTGTGATGATGAATCGAGACTGGATATGATGCGAGTAGGGGGATAAACAGTTAGAGAAGGCTGACTTGACTGATATGCGTTGGCTTTTTTAAAACAAAAATTGAAAAAAGCCAATATTTCAAAGAAAAACCCATTGATATTCCGTATTTTGAAGCAAAATAGAAGCGTAAATTGTACAATTCAGCATAAACGAGAAGAAAAGCCAACGAATATAATGATTTCGTTGGCTTTTTGAGTGCATTTCTTAAAATTGGCCAATCGTAGGTGTTATTACCGCGTTTGGCACGTTGTTACAATGAGACGTAACGTTACTAAATACCGATCTTAAGAAGCTCGATGAACTGCTTGGCGGTTCTTGGGCTTCTTCCGTTTTTTCTGATGGCATGGGCCTCGGCTTTCTTGAAGAGTTCTTCTTCATCCATTTTGATCCCGTACTCTGAAGCCAGTGATTTGACGATGGACAGGTATTCGTCCTTGTCAGGTTTTTGGAAAGTGATGGTCAGTCCGAATCGGGCTGCCAGGCTCATGGTTTCCTGCATGGTGTCGTTGAGATGGAGCTCATCTCCCATGCGGTCGCCGAAAGATTCTTTGACCAGATGTCTTCGGTTGCTGGTGGCGTAGATGACAGCGTTGTCGCCGCAGCCTGATATGCTTCCCTCGAGGGTCGCCTTGAGGGCGGAGAAGTTGTCGTCGTTTCCGGTGAAGCTGAGGTCGTCTATGAACAATATGAACTTAAGCGGATTTGAAGACAGCTCTTCCATTATCTTAGGGATCTGATAAAGCTGGTTTTTCTTCACTTCTATGATACGAAGGCCCTGCGGAGCCAGGTGGTGGGCGACTGCCTTGATGGTGGAACTTTTACCTGTGCCGGCGTCTCCGTAAAGGAGCATGTTGCTTGCACCGCTGCCGTTGACCAGAGCTTCTGTGTTTTTAAGGATAAGATCACGCTCCCGCTCGTATTCAAACAGCTGATCGATCTTCTGATAATCAGGATGAGCTACAGGAACGATCTCGCCGTTATCAACCCTGAAGAATGCGTATTTGGCGAAGATGCCGTAGCCGGTCTTGGTTATATTCTGCAGCTTTTCCATGAAGTCGTAGCGAAAATCTGCAGAGTGATTTTTCCATGACGGAAGATAGCCTTCGTAGCCAAGGGCGGCCTTTATATCTTCCGACTTTATGGCCGCCAACTGCTGAAGGATCCCTATTTCAGCGTCGACAGCGTCCATCACTTCAACGTCCATTTCGCGTCCGGCAGCCCTGCCCTTTACATAGAAATTATCATCCTGGATCATCAGGGTGCGGACGTACTCCGTCAAGCTCGTGGTGTGAGGATAGAGGGCGGAAGTGAATTCGCTGTAAAGGCGCACGCCTTCGTCTCCCGGCTTTTCTGCTATGGCCGCCAGCAGCCGATGAAGCTTGCTTATGACTTCGTCCTCTTTGATATGTGAAAAAACTGTAAGGGAATCTATCTGCTTTTTGAGCAGATCAGCTCTTTTTTTCATTTTGATGCCTCCGATTATGAGCAGTTGTTCTTAAGGTTGTTTTCGAATCCATTATACTACATATTGCAAAAAATAGTTTGAATGAATATAATTAATCATACGGAAATTATTCAAAGACAGGAGGTTCCTATGCAGAATAAGATAACAGAGAAAAAACCGCTGCTGGATGAGAAGGGCGTACTGACTGAAGCGGGCTACGCAACAAGCCTGGTTCTGGATTATGACAGGAAAGCCATCAAAGGTGGTGCCTTAAGGATCAAGGAATGGGATTATTACCTTATCACAGACGGCAAAGTGGGCGTCGCTCTTACTATAGCGGACAATTCATACATGGGGCTGGACAGCATCTCCTTCCTGGATTTTGAACAGCCGTGGGAAAAGACCGTAAGCCCTATGAGGATAATGACCATGGGCAAGACAGGCTTCCCGGCAACATCAGATGAAGGCGATGTGGAGATATACGGCAAGAACTATTTCCTTTCGTTCAAGAATGACGGAGAAAAGAGAGTGCTTTCCTTCAAGATGGACAAGTTCCATGCAGATGAACCCATCAGAGGCGAGATCGTTCTGGAAAACACAAAGCCCGAAACGATGGTTATCGCCACTCCGTTCCCCGGCAAGGAAACTGCTTTCTATTATAACCAGAAGATCAACTGCCTGCCTGCATCGGGCTTCGTAGAAATGTACGGACGCAAGCATACATTCACTCCTGATACTGCATTCGGTACTCTTGACTGGGGCAGAGGAGTATGGACTTACAAGAACACATGGTACTGGGGCAGCGCTTCGGGGACATACGAAGGCAAGCCTTTTGGGTTCAATATCGGATACGGCTTTGGAGATACATCCGCAGCTTCCGAAAACATGTTGTTCTACGATGGCAAGGCCCACAAACTTTCTGAAGTTACTTTCAACATCCCTAAGGATCCTAAAGGAAATGAAATATACATGGAGCCGTGGACCTTCACAAGTGACGACGGCAGATTTGAAATGGACTTCATCCCTGTGATCGACAGGGCATCCGACACTGACTTCAAGATCCTGTGCTCAAAGCAGCACCAGGTATTTGGAAAGTTCACAGGAAAGGCCGTGCTGGACGATGGCACTGTGCTGGAGCTTAAAGACTTCTTCGGCTTTGCTGAAAAGGTCTTCAATAAATGGTAAACAACAAGCCGTATGCGGCAAATAAAATCGATGGAGGAAACTCATAAAATGAGACTCAATAAATATATAGCAGATGCGGGAATTTGCAGCAGGCGTAAGGCGGACGAGCTTATAGCCAACGGCAATGTCAAGGTCAACGGTGCCACCATGAGGGAAATGGGGTATCAGGTAGAAGATGGCGATGTGGTCCGGGTCAACGGTAAGAAAATCGAGACTGCAGGCAAGAAAGTCTACGTTGCGGTGAACAAACCGCTGGGGTATATCACATCCATGGATGACGATAAGGATAGACCGACAGTTGCCGAATTGGTGGCAGACATTCCTGAAAGACTGTTCCCGGTGGGACGTCTTGACTACAACACTACAGGTCTTCTGATCATGACCAATGACGGGCAGCTGACATATACGCTCACCCACCCTAAGCACGAAGTCTATAAGACATATGTTGCAAAGGTCGCAGGGGTGCTTTCGGATACGCGTATCGCAAAGCTTCGCAAAGGCGTGGATATCGGCGGATTCGTAACTTCTCCTGCAAAGGTAAAGGTGATAAAGCAGATGCCAAGGCATGCCATCGTGGAGATCAGCATCAAAGAAGGTAAGAACAGACAGGTAAGAAAGATGTTTGCAGCTGTAGGCAATAAAGTTCAGGAGCTGCAGCGAGTCGCCATCGGGGACATCAAGCTGGGCAGACTCATGGAAGGTCACTACAGAAAGCTGAACAGAGAAGAAATAGAATATCTCAAAAAATTATAAAAGAGTGCCGAAGCACTCTTTTTTTGATTCCGTCTCGCACTCTTTCATTATTTTCTCTGCATTTCCTTTGGAGTTACGCAGATACCCTTAGCTCTTGCTACTACGATCGGTTCATCCAGGAAATCGGCGGCTGAAGCGCTGATATCAGGTCTTGCAGCTACGACCTTTCTGGCTTCGAATTTCATCTTTCTTGAAGTGTTGCCCATTTCATAGATCTCGCCGTAAACTTCCAGGTAGTCTCCTGCGTATGTAGGAGCCAGGAATTCAGTTTCATCATATCTCAGGAACAGGCCTTCATCTCCGTCGCACTTGATAAGCAGTTCGGTAGCAACGTCTCCGAACAGGTGGTTCATGTGTGCTCCGTCAACCAGGCTTCCACCGTAATGAGCATCTTTATGTGACATACGTACTCTCAGCATTGAAGTGATTTTTTCCATTGTAGATTCTCCTTTTAATTTATTCACAGAATTAATGGTTGTTTATATTATATCTTATTGCAAAAGGTGTGCCAATGGTTTATTATTGAAAACAGATGGAAGCGAACCGTTTTGTGTTCATCGGTGATTCAAAAAAGGTAGAATATTTATGAAAAATGCATATGGTTTACAAAGAGTAATAGCTCCTGCGAATGTGTTCCCGGCGTCTGCATGGGAGCTTGATAACAGCAGACAACTGAAAAACGGTGAGATGCGTGTCAGCGTCAAGAAGATCCACATCGAAGGGACCGGATTCAGACAGATCTGCCAGGAAGCCAATAACGATGAGGAAATAATCAAGGAAAAGATCAAGGACATCGTCATAAGAAGAGGGAAGATGCACAACCCCGTAACCGATACCGGCGGGCTTCTTTACGGTGTGGTGGAAGAGATCGCTCCTGATTATGACAACAGCAAAGGGCTGAAAGTGGGTGATGAGGTCATCCTCAACGCATCTCTCGCGGCGACGCCTCTTTATATAGACAAGATCCACAGCATAGATAAGATGTATACCCAGGCAGATGTTGAAGGCTATGCCATAATCCTGCCGGGATTCCCTGTGGTAAAGAAACCTCCGGAGCTTCCGGTGGATCTGCTGATGTTTACATTCAACGAATCGGGAACTCTGTATACTGTCAGCAAAGAAGCTGTTGGAAAGAAAAGATTCGCAGTGGTTGGAAACAATCCGATGATGAATCTGATGTTCGGATATACCATAAGAAAAAGTGCGGGCCCGGATGCAGAGATACTATGTATCTTTGATATGAACACAGAGGTTTCCCTCAAGGGATATAAGATAGAAAAACTCATGTCTGAAGTTTTCAATGAAATTTCCTACCATAACCTGCTGCGTCCTGTGGAATGTCTCAAGACTTTCAATGATGTTGAACCTATGGATATGACTGTAAACTGTGCCGACATACCGGGTGCGGAAACCATAAATATCATAGGGACCAAATCCGGCGGGACAGTGATTTTTGCAAACTTCATCAGCAATTACAATATCGCGCTGTACGTTACAGAAGCAGTATCCAGAGATCTGATAATCAAATGTGCGGACGGCTATCTTGAAAAATACGATGAGTATGACTTCGAAATAGTGAAGGAACTGGCACCGTACTTCAAGGAGGCGGCAGTCCATAAAAATCTCAGGCTAAAAGGCCAGAAATTATCGGACCAGAGCCTGAATCATTATGCCAGCTACGGGCTTACCATGGCGGAAGATTTTGTGGCGGTCAGCAGAAGCATGAAAGCGGTAATGGAAGAAATAATCAGCGTTTCCAAGTATGACTGCAACGTACTGATCACCGGAGAAACCGGGGTGGGCAAGGAAAAGGTAGCTAATATTATCCAGAAGAACAGCTCCCGTAAAGTCCAGCCGTTCATCAAGATAAACTGTGCTTCCATATCTCCCAACCTGATAGAATCCGAGTTTTTCGGATATGAAAAGGGCGCCTTCACAGGGGCCAATGCCGGCGGTAAGAAAGGGTACTTCGAGGCTGCCGATAACGGAGTTATCTTCCTTGACGAAGTGGGAGAACTGCCTCTCGACATCCAGGCAAAACTGCTCAGAGTCATCCAGGATGGTGAATTTATCAAGGTTGGCGGGACCGAACCTGTGAAGACCAATGTGAGAATAATATCTGCAACGAACAGGGACCTTGAAGAGCAAGTGGAGAAAAAGCTGTTCAGAAGGGACTTGTATTACAGGCTGAATGTGTTCCCCATCAGAGTGCCTGCACTCAATAGCAGAAGGGAAGATATCCCGCCGCTTGTTGAAAGCTTCATAAGGAAGTATAATGACAAGTTTGGAGTCGATAAAAACATAGATGATGAGGCTAAGGAATATCTCCAGAATCGTGACTGGCCGGGCAACATAAGAGAGCTGGAGAATGTTACCCAACGTCTCATAATCGGCTGCAAAGGCGATACCATAACTATTCTGGATGTTATGAGAGAACTTCATGGAAATGCGATGGAGAATATAAACATCGAGATCAACAAAGAGCAGATCGACAGCGGTGAAATGGATCTGGCCAGCATGGTGGACAATTTCGAAAGGAATATTATCAAATACGCTTGTGAAAAATACGGTTCCACAAGAAAAGCCGCCAAGGCTATAAACATAAGTCAGACCCAGCTCGTAAGGAAGAAAAACAAGTATGGGATCTAAGGCGAACTGAAAACGAATCACATAAAAACGGGGACGTGAACCAAAAATGGTTCGAAATCCCCGTTTTTTTAATGGGTCCGTGGCCAACAGGAAACTGCCCCAATGTACAATAAAATATACAAATTTGAAAAGTCTGTAAATTCCAACGTTGAGGGCGATGCCAAAATTTGAAAGGGAGATGAGCCAAAAGAATGGCACGGTAATTGCTATATAATATAGTTAAGTTAATTATGCTATGCGAGTTTTATCAAAACCATAAATGCATAAAATAAAATTTTTAATATTGAGGAGGAAGTAAATTATGAAAAAAGGATGCCCTTACGGAACACACAGAGTTATCGAACCTAAAGGAGTACTGCCACAGCCGGCTGATGTTATCGATAACACTATGGAAATTTACGACAATGAAGTTCTCATCGATGTAAAAACTCTGAACATCGACTCTGCTTCATTCACAGAAATCGTAAGAAGAACATGCGACGGCAAGAAGCCTGCTGACATCGAAGGCGATGTAGCTGAAATGGAAAAAGTTAAAGAAACCATGAAGTCCATCGTTGCTAAAGCCGGTAAGCATAAGAACCCTTGGACCGGTTCAGGCGGAATGCTGATCGGAACAGTTAAGGAAATCGGACCTGCTTACGTTGGAGATCTGAAGGTTGGCGATAAGATCGCTACACTGGTATCACTGTCACTGACACCACTGGTGATCGAAGAGATCCACGAAATGAGACCTACTATCGACCAGGTTGACATCACAGGTCAGGCTATCCTGTTCCAGAGCGGAATCTACGCTAAGCTTCCTGATGACATGCCTGAAGGCCTTGCACTGTCAGCACTGGACGTAGCAGGAGCTCCTGCACAGGCTGCTAAGCTGTCAAAGCCGGGTGAAACTGTTCTGGTTATCGGCGGCGGCGGCAAGTCCGGACTTCTCTGCCTGTACGAAGCAAAGAAGAGAGTTGGCGTAACAGGTAAGGTTATCTGTGCAGCAGGCTCACAGAAATCAGAAGACAGAGCAAGAGCACTGGATCTGGCTGACGAATACTTCCACATGGACGCTGCAGATGCTGTTGGCATGTACAACAAGATCATGGAACTGACAGACGGCAAGCTGTGTGACGTTGTTATCAACTGCGTAAACATCGAAAACACAGAAATGGCTTCCATCCTGTCAACTAAGGACGATGGAACCGTATACTTCTTCTCCATGGCAACAAGCTTCACAAAGGCTGCCCTTGGTGCAGAAGGCGTAGGCAAGGACGTAAACATGATCGTAGGAAACGGATACACTAAGGGCCACGCAGAAATCACTCTGCAGGTTCTGAGAGAACATGAAGGTATCAAGAAGTTATTCGAAGAAATGTACGCATAGGCTAGACAAACAGGATAAACCTCTAGGAAGTTGATTTTTGAAAGGAGAGCTGAATAATGGCTATTAGAAATTGGAAAGACGTTCCTCTTTGGAAGGACGTAACAGATGAACAGTGGAATGATTGGCATTGGCAGGTAGACAACAGATTGAACACTGTAGAACAGATCAAACAGGTAGTTAACCTGACAGCTGAAGAAGAAGCTGACATCGCTAAGGTTATGGACGGCTTCAGAGTAGGAATCACACCTTACTATGCATCATTGATGGATCCTGATGATCCTAGCTGCCCTGTAAGAATGCAGGCAGTTCCTATCATCGAAGAAACCCACAGATCAGCAGCCGACATGCTGGACCCTCTTCATGAAGATGAGGACTCCCCTGCTCCCGGCTTGACTCACAGATATCCTGACAGAGTGCTGTTCCTTATCACTGACCAGTGCTCAATGTACTGCAGACACTGCACAAGAAGAAGACTTGCAGGAGAAACTGACGGTGCCAGAAGCAGAGAAGACATCGACGCTTGCATCGAATACATCAGAAAGACTCCGGTAGTAAGAGACGTACTTCTTTCCGGCGGAGACTGCCTCTGCGTAGAAGATGAAGTTCTCGAATACATCTTTACAGAACTGAGAAAGATCCCTCACGTAGAAATCGTGAGACTGGGATCAAGAACTCCTGTAGTAATGCCTATGAGAATAACTGATAAGCTTTGCGAAATGCTGAAGAAGTTCCACCCTGTATGGCTGAATACTCACTTCAACCATCCTAAGGAAATGACTCCTGATGCTCAGGAAGCTCTGAGAAAGCTGGCAGATGCAGGTATCCCTCTGGGCAACCAGTCAGTACTCTTAAGAGGCGTTAACGATGATGTTCACGTAATGAGAAATCTGATGCATGAACTGGTTAAGAACAGAGTAAGACCTTACTACATTTATCAGTGCGACCTTTCCCTGGGAATCTCACACTTCAGAACACCTGTATCAAAGGGTATCGAAATCATCGAAGGTCTGAGAGGACACACTTCAGGTTATGCAGTACCTACATTCGTAGTTGACGCTCCTGGAGGCGGCGGAAAGACTCCTGTAATGCCTCAGTACGTGATCTCCCAGACTCCTGACAAGGTTATCCTGAGAAACTACGAAGGCGTTATCACTACTTACACAGAACCTGGATACCAGCCGCCGCTTAAGTGCAGCTATGAAAACTGCAAGGATATCGAAGGATATCGTTACGAAGGTGTTGCAGGACTGGCTCAGGGCGAAAGAATGTCAATGGAACCAAGCGGACTTCTGAGACACGAAAGGAATAAGAAATAGACCATGTTTTCACTATCAGAGCTTTCACAAAAATATAAGACCATATCCATAGTGGGGATGGCCAAGAATGCCGGTAAGACCACAGCTCTCAACTATCTTATTGAAGAAGCAATGGATGAAGGAATTGTCTTGGGCATCACATCTACGGGCAGGGATGGTGAAAGCACTGACCTTGTAACAGGGACTGATAAACCCAGAGTATTTCTGGATGCGGACACCATCGTATCGGTGCCGACACAGCTTTATGAGCTGGCAGATGCAGGCTTGGAGATCCTGAGGATGACTGAATACGGCTCATCCATAGGACAGATAATGCTTTGCAGAGTGGTGAACAGCGGGTATGTTCAAATAGCAGGCCCGGTGATAAATGCCAGCCATCAGAAGATGTGCGAAGAAATGCTTAAGATGGGTGCGGAGCTGGTGCTGATCGACGGGGCAATAGATCGAAAATCCATAGCAGCACCGGGAACGTCCGATGCGATAATCCTTTCCACCGGAGCGGTTTTATCCAGAAGCATGAAGAAAGTAATCGAAGAGACAGCTCATACGGTTGGGCTTTACAGACTTCCTTGCCTGGAGGATGGAGAGGATAAGGACAACATAATCAAACATTTGGGTGAAGAAAGACTTATGGTCACAGGCGGCGGGAAAATCAGGATGCTCGACAGGACAACAGGTCTTGGAGCAGGTAAATTTCTTGATGGTCAAATAGATGAAAGTACCGAGTACATTTACGTACCCGGTGCTTTCACCCAAAGCGTCGTAGCAGATATCGACCCCAAGAAACTCAAGAACATAACCTTTGTTCTTAAAGATCCCACCAAGATATTCATAGATTCCGTTTCATGGGGACAGCTTAAGAAAAAAGGTCTTGCGGTAAAGGTGCTGGAAAACATCAATGTTGCAGCCATAACCGTGAACCCTTCAGCCCCCGGCGGATACGCCTTTGAGCATGAGGAATTATTGAGAGGAATGCAGGAAGCGATACCTGATATCCCGGTAATAGATGTGATGTTGTAGCCATGAAAGGTACAGCAAAGAAAGGAGACAACAAATGGCCGTAAAGCGACTTGCAAATATGAAGACGAGGAGAGAGACCGGTCTTGATTTTGTCGTAACTGCCATCGACCTTCAGACTCCCTTTGGCGTCAAGCAGATAAAGGAGATGGAACCTTTCTTTCCGGGACAGGAAGAGGCCTTGAGAAAAGAACTTGAACGTGTTCAAGCAATGATGGATATAGCACGGACCTTTCCCAAGGATATAGGATTGCTTCGAGAGACCTTTATGGTCATGAAAGACAATACCTTCAGCATAGAAAGGGCTCAGGCCTCGGTATTGTCAGTGGTCGAAATATTTGAACTCAAATCTCTGCTTCTGCAGATGGAAAAGATAGTGGGCCTTGCCGAAAGGCTGGACTTTCCGAAGGAATTCAGACTTGAAGATACTGCAAAGCTTCTGAACGTGCTGGATCCCGGCGGTGACAGGCTCAACACCTTTTACATATACGACAGCTTCTCTGAAGTGCTGGGACAGCTGCGAAAGGACAAAAAAGAGAAAGAGCGGGAGATCCGAAGGCAGCAGAAGGTCGGAAAAGAGTTCGTTAAACAAAAATATGGTCTTGCTCTTACGCCTAAGTTCGAGCTTGTGGTATCTAAGAGCGACCAGCAAAGTATAAAAATGATTGATGAGATTTCCGAAATGACGCGGACCGACGAGGACTATATGTCGGTTACATTTTCTCTTACATCCACTGAAGAGGTGGAACTGCTCATGAAAGAGTGCGATGTTCTTATGAGCAAGATCGAGGATGAGGAACTGAACGTAAGAGAAAAGCTGTCGAAGGAGATTTCAAAGTATGAAGCGGTGCTTTTGGAAAACTGCCGTCGTATTGGCAGTTTAGATATAACACTTTCCAAGGCGCTGTATGCTGAGAAACACAACTGCGTAATGCCGGAAATTGCAGATGAACACATCCTGGAATTTGAGGATGGAAGGAATCTGCAGCTGGAAGAGGCACTTGCAGCCAGAAACGGCGGTCAGTACTGTCCGGTAAGCATGAGTCTTGCCGACGGAGTGACATGTATCACAGGTGCCAACATGGGAGGAAAGACCATTTCTCTGAAACTGGCAGGGATGGTATCGATACTGACCCAGTACGGATTCTTCGTACCGTGCAAAAAAGCCAGAGTGGGCCTTTCCAATTATATGCAGATACTTATAGGGGACAGTCAGTCTATCGAAAGAGGGCTGTCAAGCTTCGGCAGCGAAATGGAGGAGCTTAAGGAGATCCTTGATAAAAGCAAAGAACGATCCTTGCTTCTCATAGACGAAATTGCCAGCGGGACAAATCCCGCAGAGGGTCTGGCATTGACCAGAAGCCTTGTTGATTATCTGAAACAGCATCCATATATCACACTGATGACGACTCATTTCGATTCGGTGACCGAAGATAAGGATGTGAAGAACCTGCAGGTAATGGGTCTTGCAGGGGTGGACTTCGACAGGCTTGATAAAGAACTGAGATATGCCAAGAGAAAAGACAGGATAAACATAATCTCTAAGTATATGGATTATCGTCTTGCAGTGGTGGATGACGCCGCTGAGATCCCAAGGGATGCGCTGAATATAGCGAAAATGCTGGGAATCGATAAAGACATCATAGAGAAAGCAAAGGATTATATTAAGTAAAAGGAGAAAAAGGATGAAAAGCAAACTGAATTTAGATCCGAAAGTAATTGACAGTGCCCGCTCCTGCGCAGGCAGAATAGCAGAAAGCATGCAGGAGTTCATCGACAGGCACACTACTGTCAGTACAGAAAGAACGATCTTAAGACTTCTTGGCGTTGACGGTATCGACGAAGTTGAAACACCGCTGCCAAACGTTGTCGTTGATCAGATAAAAGACGCAGGCGGACTTCCTAGGGGAGTTGCTTACTGGATGGGTAATGCCATGATCCAGACAGGCAAGACACCTCAGGAAATCGCAGAAGAAATGGCTGCAGGCAATCTGGATATCACTAAGCTGCCGCTGGCATCAGCTAAGGATGCTGAAGAAAAGATCATGCCTACAGTTTTAGAAGCACTGAAGAAAATCAGACAGCAGACAGAAAAGAGAAATCAGTATCTTGAGACTATCGGCGAAGGCAGAAAGCCTTACCTGTATGTAATCGTAGCTACAGGAAACATCTACGAAGACGTTGTGCAGGCACAGGCTGCCGCAAGACAGGGTGCTGATATCATCGCAGTAATCAGAACTACTGCACAGTCTCTTCTGGACTATGTTCCTTACGGACCTACAACTGAAGGCTTCGGCGGAACATACGCAACTCAGGAAAACTTTAGAATAATGAGAAAGGCTCTGGACGAAGTTGGTGAAGAAGTGGGCAGATACATCAGACTGTGCAACTACTCATCAGGAATGTGCATGCCTGAAATCGCTGCAATGGGAGCTCTCGAAAGACTGGACGTTATGCTCAACGACGCCCTTTACGGAATCCTGTTCAGAGACATCAACATGCAGAGAACACTGGTTGACCAGTACTTCTCAAGGGTTATCATCGGATACTGCGACATCATCTTCAACTCAGGCGAAGACAACTACCTGACAACAGATGATGCTTATGAAGCTGCACATACAGTACTGGCTTCACAGTTCATCAACGAACAGTTCGCAGTTCTTGCAAATGTTAAGGAAGAGCAGATGGGTCTGGGTCATGCATTCGAAATGGATCCTGACATCGAAAACGGATTCCTTTATGAACTGTCACAGGCTATCATGGCCAAGGAGATCTTCCCTAACGCCAACCTGAAATACATGCCTCCTACAAAGTTCATGACAGGCAACATCTTCAAGGGACAGATCCAGGATGCATTGTTCAATCTGATCGCAGTATGGTCAGGACAGTCACTGCAGCTTTTGGGAATGCTGACAGAAGCTATCCACACACCACACATGCACGACAGATATCTCTCCATCGAAAATGCTCAGTACATCTTCAACAATGCGAGAGACATCGGCTCGGAAGTTGAATTCAAGGAAGGCGGCATCATTCAGGAAAGAGCACAGTTCGTACTGGCTGAAGCTGATAAGCTCCTCCACGAAATCGAAAAAGAAGGCCTCTTCTCAACAATCGAACAGGGTAAGTTCGGCGGTGTAAAGAGACCTAGAGATGGTGGAAAGGGCCTTGAAGGCGTATGTGTCAAGGATGACGAATACTTCAATCCGTTTATTCCGCTTATGTTGGGAGGTGCAAAATAATGACTGCAGCAAATACAGCGATCGCTCAGGTAGATCTGACAAAGGTAAAGCCTTATGGCGATACACTCAATGACGGTATGGTAGAGCTGGCTTTCACACTTCCTGTGCCTTTTGGTGAAGAAGGAAGCGAAGCTGCCAAGATCCTGGCTAAGAAGATGGGTCTTGATGAACCAAACGTTGTTTATTCAAAGAACATGACAGACGGCTACACTTTCTTCGTAGTATACGGAAAGTGCCAGCACACTGTAGATTACACTACTATCAAGGTTACCAAAGTAGAAGTGGATATCATGGATAGACTTGAATGTGCTCAGTACATCAAGGACAACATCAAGAGAGAAGTTGTTATCGTAGGTGCTTCAACAGGTACAGATGCTCATACAGTAGGCATCGACGCCATCATGAACATGAAGGGCTTCCACGGACACTTCGGTCTTGAAAGATACGAAGGGATCAATGCCATCAACATGGGCAGCCAGGTTCCTAACGAAGTTCTGATCCAGAAAGCTAAGGAAGTAAATGCTGACGCTATCCTGGTATCACAGACAGTAACTCAGAAAGATGTTCATATCGCCAACCTGACAAACATGGTTGAACTTCTGGAAGCGGAAGGACTCAGAGACAAGGTCATCCTCGTATGCGGCGGACCTAGAATCTCCCATGAACTGGCTCAGGAACTGGGCTATGATGCAGGTTTCGGAGCACATACTTACGCAGAACATGTTGCTTCTTTCGTGCTGACAGAAATCGTCAACAGAAAGATGGTATAAGTAAGCAAGGAGGAAAAAGAAATGGCTGACAAAATCATGACCGCTCAAGAAGCGATCGCGGATATCAAAGACGGTGCCGTAATAATGGTAGGCGGCTTCATGGCTTGCGGTACACCTGAGATCCTCATCGATGCACTGGTAGAAAAGAACGTAAAAGATCTTACTATCATCTGCAATGACGCAGGCGTTCCGGGAAGAGGCGTAGGCAAACTGCTGACAAACGGACAGATCAAGACTCTGATCGCATCCCACGTAGGATTGAATCCTGAAGTTGCTCAGAGAATGAACACAGACGTTGAAGAAGATAAGCTGGAATGCATCCTGATCCCACAGGGAACTTTGGCAGAAAGAATCAGAGCAGGCGGAGCAGGCCTGGGCGGATTCCTGACACCAACAGGCGTTGGTACTATCGTGGCTGAAGGCAAGCAGGTCATCAACGTGGACGGCAGAGATTATCTGTTGGAAAAACCTCTGAAGGCTGATTTCGCACTGGTTAGAGGATCCGTAACAGATAAGTTCGGAAACACCATCTACAACGGAACAACGCAGACATTCAACCCTATGATGGCAACAGCTGCAGAAACAGTTATAGTTGGTGCATGTGAAGTCGTTGAAGTTGGAGAGCTGGATCCTAACAACGTTAGAACATCCGGAATCTTCGTAGACAGAATCGTGGAAGGAGAAAAACCATGGCAGATTTAAAGACAAGAATCGCAAAGAGAGTCGCTATGGAACTTAAGGACGGCGACGTAGTAAACTTAGGTATCGGCCTGCCGACTATGGTTGCAGACAACCTTCCTGAAGGAGTAAACATCATCCTCCAGTCAGAAAACGGCATCATGGGAATGGGCCCTTCACCTGAAACACCTGACGTAGACGTAGTAAACGCAGGGGCACAGTATGTAACTATCAATGAAGGCGGAATGTTCTTCGACAGTGCTACTTCATTCGGCATCATCAGAGGCGGCCACGTAGACGCTACTATCCTGGGCGCTTTGGAAGTAGATAAGCACGGAAATCTTTCCAACTGGATCATCCCTGGTAAGATGGTTCCGGGCATGGGAGGAGCTATGGACCTGGTAGTTGGAGCTAAGAAAGTAATCGTTGCCATGCTCCACACCCAGAAAGGCAAGCATAAGATCCTTGACGAATGTAAGCTGCCATACACTGCTATCAACTGTGTAGATATGATCATCACAGAAATGGGCGTTATGGAAATCACAGAAGACGGCGTTCTGCTGACAGAGCTGCATCCTGATTTCACACTGGATGATATCAAGGAAGCTACAGGCTGCGAACTGATCGTAAGCCCTGATCTGAAGGCGATGCAGGAATAGGATGAACTACGAACGAAGTGAAATTAAATAACAAATGATATGTACCCGAGGTGGCAATGCTGCTTCGGGTATTTTTGTTTGGATTACCAAAATACAATAAAACTTTTGTCTTGATTTCGTGATACAAACTTGAGTGGTGAGAGTTTTTAGATGATTTCTCCCATGGATACCACATGACAATAAAATCTAAGAGAATCTCAGGAATGATAATAGCGATAATGGGATAAATGCAAATGAAACTCTCGTGAAGCAAGGTGAATGCTTAATAATAAGAGAAATATCACTATTCTTATTGACAAAATACGTCCACAAAACTATAATATTACCATAATTGAAAATCTGTTTCAGGGCGAGGTGAAAGTCCTCACCGGCGGTGATCGCAAGTCGATTAAGATCAGCGAAAGTCCGCGAGCCTGATGCGAAAGCTGATGGTTGAACAGGTGCGAATCCTGTACCGACGGTTATAGTCCGGATGGAAGAAACGAGAGTACTTCAAGTAAATTCACTTTGGATTTTTTGTGTGAGTATTTTATTAGCCCCGGAACATTATATTCCGGGGTTTTTTATTACTTACTAAATCGACAGTACAGTTTAGCTTGAGGCTCCTGACAGATTCTGAAAAAATCATGGATCATTCAAAGGAGGAAACGAAATGACCGAAAAGAACAACATCACAGAACAGAAAAAACAAAACAACACAGTGAAACTGGCAAAAATGGGCATGCTGGTGGCAGTATCCATCGTACTGGTATACTTCATCCACTTCCCTATTTTCCCTGCAGTGGCATTTCTTGAATATGACCCTGCTGACATTCCTATCCTTATCGGGACCTTTGCATTTGGGCCTGTTGCAGGTGTGCTCCTGACCATCGTCACAGCTGTTATCCAGGGCGTTACCGTAAGTGCAGCCAGCGGACTTTATGGCATACTGATGCATATAATCGCCACAAGTACCATGGTCCTGGTGGCAGGTATAATCTACAAGAAGAAAAAGACAAGAAAAGGTGCAGTTATCGCTCTCGTATGCGGCGTTATCGCATGGATCATCGTTATGATCGGTGCCAATCTGGTGATCACACCACTGTTCATGGGCGTGCCTAGATCAGTGGTTTGGGATCTGATGCCGTTCATCGCAGCATTCAACGGAATCAAGGCCGGTGTAAATGCCATCATCACATTCCTGCTGTACAAGAGGATCTCAGGATTCCTGCACAAATAAGATAAACAAGAAGATAATTGAAAAGTTCATTTAAAGTCCATATGAAGCGGCTGTGTTTCTCTTGAAACGCAGTCGTTTTATTTTACCTGTCATAAGATTGCTGTGCTGTTCATCCATCACGGACCGACATAGCTGATCTTACGGCTTGGCATAATTGACAGAATATGGAAAATGGTGTACAATTTCATATTATACAAAGGGGTGTGCACTTCTTTTTTATAAAGGAGCAGGTCTCGCGCAGCAAAAGGTGTACAAATAGAAAAGTTTATATCAAGTGTACACTTTTTCAAAAGAAATACGGAGATCGGTAGTAAAAATAGGTGTACAAATGAAGCATTAAACGGTTTTTGTACACGAATCGAGGGTAAAAGAGAAAGAGGTAAGTAAATATGGAAAGAGGGGATATCTATCTAAATGGTCTCTTGAAGGAATACAGAGAAAGATATGATCAAGAGATGAAAGAATTAAGGAAAATGCCTGAAGGCACCTTGACCTTTAGGAATAATAATGGAAATATCCAGTTTGTTCAGCTGCTGAGTTATAGCGAGGCAGGAAATGTCTTGCGCAAGAGAAGAGGAATAACAACGGACACTCATCTCACAATGAAACTGGCCAGAAAGAGATACCTTAAGATCTCCACTGAGCTGCTTTTGAAGGAAATCGACAGGCTGAGTAAATTCATAGAACAAAGAACAGAACCCACTCCCGACAACATACTGAAAATGCTATCGGAGAATTGGAATCATGTGCCGAGAAGTTACTTGTTTCCTCATAAAACGAACCAAGAAAAGTGGGCTGCGGCAGAATATAGACGCAATGGGAAAAATCTCCACGAGTTGCGGCATACCACAAGCAGGGGATTGAAGGTGAGAAGTAAGTCAGAACTTCTTATTGCAGAAAAGCTGGACTCGTACGGAATACCTTACAGGTACGATCAAGTGATCGGAAACACCAGATATATATTCAGCCCGGACTTCACCATCAAAACAAAGAGAGGATTCATTTACTGGGAACATTGTGGGAAGATGTCTGATCCTGATTACAGGGCATATAACAAATGGAAGCTTTCTCAATACGAGTCCATGAAGATAGTTCCTTGGGACAATCTAATAATTACTTATGACCAAAATGATGGTGATTTTGATATGCGCATTATAGAAGCAGAGATCTTAAACAAACTCATAGAATAAAAGGCTGTGACTTTTGTTTTTGTATCTTATGTGATATACTTATTTATTTATGGAAGAAAAAATTATTTAAATGAAAAATGAAGCAGAT
>CAYTVH010000021.1:0-11600 GCA_964441805.1 uncultured Oscillospiraceae bacterium
ATTTTTATAAAAAAATGAGCCACAAGGGCTCATTCCTTTATTTTGTTCATCAAGCGAATGGCGATATCATATTGAACACCGCTGCAGCACCTAAATATATCCATACATAATATGTAGTACCGCCGGTCTTATTACGATATTCTTCAAGACCGATCACTTCATTTACAGGTTCGTTATCTATCAATCTATCTATATGCTGCATATATAAATAGTTGCCGAATAGACCTACCAATACACTGAGTACGATAGTCAAAACGCCCAGCATCTCAAGGATACTTGCCGCTGCAGGGATCAGTAATAATTCCAGTGCTGCAACGATGACAAACTCTTTGTACATCTTTCTGTATATCAGCCAGTATGAGCTGAACAAGAATGCACACCAGTTCCAAGATATTTTGCTTCCTGACATTTGCATCTTGCTGAACTTATTTATATAGTGATCGATATTTTCCTGGATGTAAAATCCTCTTCTTTCTTCACGGCCCATTTGCATTATTTCTTACCTCCTCATCGCATGATCATTATGATCAGCTGCAGATACCTTTGATAAACTCCTCAAAATCACTGAGGATCTTATCCATATCTACAGATTCATCATCCAGTGCCAGTCCATACATTGGCGGGATCTTCAGACCTCTATCTTCAATAGCTTCTTTTAATTCTTCGATATATACTCCGGAGCCTTCTATGATTGCATCGTTATACTCAAGATCCACAGGACTTCCGCCCCATCTGTCATCCCAGCTTGTTATATCTACTCCGCATGTTGGAGAACCGTCACAGCTGAGGATCCCAACTGTTTCGTAACCGGCTCTTTCATACTCTTCCATATAAGTAACAACTTGTTCAGCCAGCTCTCTGCAGAAATCTCTGAAGCCACGGTTGTCATAAAGATTCTTCGTTGCCCACCATCTCTTGATTCCGAGATACAAAGTTTCAGGACACTGCATCTGATTTATTCCCAGGTCATATTTATGCAATGTATCAAAAACTTCCTTGCACATTCCCGGATATCTTGCCAATCCTTGCACCTTGTTATTTGTATTGAGCAGGCAGCTCGATACGAAAATCACTTTTTTACTTCTTGCGTCTTCTCTTCTATCCATTCCTGTTCTCCTTTCTATGCTTACGTGTTGTCATTTTTTATAAAACAATTTCATTTTGACAATTTTTAGGCTCTGGCGCCCTTGATTTCAGTCATTTTCAACTGATGCTGTACACTACATTGTCATATCAAAAAATATTTTTTATATATGACAACAAAATCAGCTATTTCGTTGTCATTACTTTTTACTATTTTAAAATCAGCCAATTCAACTGCTTCTCACCTCTCAAATTCGGCTAAAAACAGCTACTTTTATCGTCCTAACCGCAGCCTCGTTGTCATATTTCTAAAATCCATTTGAAAAAGACAATCTCAACAACAAAATCACAGCATTTCATCCGGCAGGCGGATACCGTTCCTGTTCTCCAGCTTGTTCCTGCGATTCAGTTCCTCTATCATTCGACTTATCTCCATATCAGCCTGCTCTACTTCAAGTCTGAACTCATCGGCAGACACTTTGAAAGCACCGCTGCCCACTATTATCATCTGTTCCAACCTATCTGATGTGGCAACTCGTACCAGATAGTCCTTTGCCTTCTGGTGAGCCGTCTTCTCAATGTACATATCGGCAGTTTCTGCCTCAGCCGTGTAGACCACGTCCACGTTTTCGTGCTTCTCGAAATGGCGTTCTCCGCCTTTGACACGGTAGGCATCGAAGACCACGATCACATGGCATTTCTTATAACCCTGATAATTGGCCATTATCTCGATCAACGCCTCTCTGGCCGCATCTATGTTCACTTTGGCCAGTTCCTTCAGCTGCTCCCAGGCGAATATTATGTTGTAGCCGTCCACCAGCAGATACTCTTCCATCACCTTGGCAGGTGCGATCTTGACTTTCTCGCGCTCCGACAAGATCTCTCGCCTTGGTATAAAGGTCCGCTGTTTCGGCTTGCCGTAGGTCATCTCGAATATGCGGTCAAGCTCCGCATCTTCTTCCTTGGTACCTCTGTATGAAGCATGGACGCCTCCGCGGCGGTCAGCTGCTGTGGCATCTCCAAAGGCTGCACGGGCTGCTGCCGCGTCCTCATCTGCTGCTTCGCCCGGCATAACGCACTGTACGTGCATCCTCTCATCGGCTTCATCCCACTTAACAGGATGGCCTGCTCCATGTTGGCAGAACACAGAGTCCGCTGTGTTTTCAAGATCGCTTTCAGGATCGTAGCCGATGGCTTCGACTACTCTATCCTGATCATGGCATGGCTCATATCCTGCCAGCGCACAAGTCAGCATACCGTGACCTTTAGTATATGAAACCACATCCATGGTGTAGTCTTTCATCTCTGATACAGGTGCTTTACCAGTAAGCACTGTCATTTCACCAAGTGGTTCAGGATCGTTGAATGTACCGCTCATCTTCTGTATGTCCGACATGGCTCTGCCCACACAGTCTGATGGTATTTCCAGTCTGAATTCATACCAAGGTTCAAGAAGTACAGACTCTGCCTTCATCAGCCCCTGGCGGATCGCCCTGTAAGTAGCCTGTCTGAAGTCGCCCGGCACTGTATGTTTCACATGGCTTTTACCGCCAAGTATAGTTATCTTGATGTCTGTGATCGGTGATCCTGTCAGTACTCCCAAATGCTCTTTTTCTGAGAAGTGGGTCATGATTAGTCTCTGCCAATGGAGCGGCAGCTCATCTCCGCTGCACACACTGTCATAGACAAGTCCGCTTCCCGGCTCGCCCGGTTCCAACATGAAATGAGCTTCAGCATAATGACGAAGCGGTTCAAAATGACCGCTGCCGATCACCTTGTTTGCTATGGTTTCTTTATATGTTATATTCCCCTGACCAAATTCAACATCCATGGCGAATCGGTCAAAGATCATGTTTTTAAGTATATCTATCTGAACTTCCCCCATAAGCTGCATCTGGATCTCCTGAAGCTGTTCGTTCCAGATCACATGGAGCTGAGGATCTTCTTCCTCCAGCTGCTTCAGCTTCGTCAATGCGGAATGGACATCTTGGGCAGGCGGCAGTATAACCTGATAAGTCAGTACCGATTCCAGTGACGGCGACAAAGCATCAGCTTCAAACCCAAGGCCTTGCCCTGCATAAGTATCCTTAAGTCCTGTTACAGCTACCACTTCTCCCGCTTCTGCAGCATCCTGCGCGGTGAATTTGGCTCCCGAATATACTCTGATCTGTTCGACCTTTTCTCCTTTAACAGTCTCGGTATCCGACGTTTCTTCCCTGCCGGTCACAAGCTCATCCTTTGTCTTGAGCCTACCTCCCGTTACCTTCATGTGAGTAAGCCTGCTGCCTTTGTCATCACGGGTTATCTTATATACTCGAGCCCCAAATTCCGAGCCGTACTCCTTCTCACAAGTAAGTCCATCAAGTCCATCCAGCAGAGCGTCGATACCCTCCATCTTGAGAGCGGACCCAAAGAAGCACGGGAACATTGATCTTTCCATAATGGCTCTTGCAAGGCTTTCTTCGGAAATTACCCCTGTCTCCAGGAATTCATCCATCAGCCCTTCGTCGCACATGGCCGCCTGATCGTACCGGTCTTCATCCTTCTCTATGCAAAAATCCACGCATCCGCCATCCAGGCGCCTTCTCAATTCCTCAAGGATCTTTTCTTTCTCTGCACCTTCCAGATCCATCTTATTTACAAAGATGAATACAGGCACATTATACTTTTTCAGCAGCTTCCACAAGGTCGCAGTGTGCCCCTGGACACCGTCCTTACCGCTGATCACCAGCACAGCAAGATCAAGGACCTGCAGAGTCCTTTCCATCTCAGCGCTGAAATCCACATGTCCGGGAGTGTCCAGCAAAATGAACTCAGTTTGCCCATGAGAAAATCTGGCCTGCTTGGAGAAGATGGTTATTCCTCTGGCCTTTTCCTGGGCATCTGTGTCGAGAAAAGCATTGCCGTGATCGACCCTGCCCAGCTGTCTGATGGCGCCGGTCTTATATAGCAAACCCTCTGATAATGTAGTCTTGCCGGCATCCACATGTGCCAGGATGCCGATGGTGATTTTCTTCATAAACGCTCCAATTATTACGGATTCATCTGATTGACAGTTCCTATTATATCATATATTCTGATATCAGCACACACGAAAGGAGCCATATATGTCACACACAACTACCGAAGTCCGAGGATTGCTCGATAAATTACCAAGAAATAATCTGGGATTCTTCCCTACACCATTATATAAACTGGAGGTTCTGTCTAAGGAGCTGGGCATCGAGCTTTATATCAAGCGCGATGACTTCACAGGATCCAATCTCTTTGGCGGCAACAAGACAAGAAAGCTGGAGTACCTGATCGGAAAAGCAAAGGCAGAAGGCTGCGACCATGTATTCACCTACGGTGCTGTCCAGTCCAATCACGCCATGCAGACAGTATGGGCAGCGACTAAAAACGGCATCAAACCTGTCATCTATCTCGCCGCCATCGTTCCAATAGACGAAAACGACATCAAAGCTAATCTGCTGCTGGACCGTATCTACGATGCCGAAATACATATAATCGAACCCCTTGAAGGTGAATCCTTCATGGAAACGGAGCACCGTTCCTTCGAAATGGCTACAAAGCACATCGCACGCCTTGAAGCTGAAGGTCACAAGTGCATGAACATCCCTGTGGGCGGTGCCGATGAGACCGGCTCATTAGGTTTCATATCTGGCATCACTGAACTTAAAACTCAGGCCGACGAAATGGGCATAGAATTCGACTATCTCTATCATGCAACAGGTTCAGGCGGAACTATGGCAGGTCTGATTGCCGGCAAGAAGCTGCTGGGGATGGACACTGTTATCCGTTCAATAAGCGCCATGGAAATCGGCAAGTCATATGCAAAGCACGCTGCTTCTCTCAGCAATGGTGCCCTCGCACTGCTGGGTGTCGATCCTATAGTTGAAGTTTCTGACTTCGAGCCGGATGATAATTACTATGCGCCCGGATATGAGATCCCTAACGAAGCCACCTCTAAAGCTATCAAGCTGCTGGCGAAAAAAGAAGGGATCCTGGTGGACCCTGTTTATTCAGGCAAGGCGTTTTCTGCCCTGCTCGATCATGTGAAAACAGGTAAAATCGAACAAGGCAGCAAAGTGGTATTCCTCCATACAGGCGGAGCCACAGTGTTCTTTGCTGAAAAAGAGATATTGGGAAATATTTTCTAGATCATATACATATCCGGTAAATTTCACATCCATATGAAATAAGTTTGTGTTGACAAACTCGATGCGGCTATTATATCATTTCCTAGTCAAGAGGGAGTAGTCGGTGTATCTTGCCAAAAGATACATAGTAACTATCGACACACTGGTGCTATGCACCCGGTATTACTTTAAATGACGAGACTCATGGACAGTTTATTATGCTGTCTATGAGTCTTTTTTGTTTTTAATACTTATATAATATTAAGAGGAGAAAAATATGGGACTTGTTGAACTATTTATTTTAGCCGTAGGACTTTCCATGGATGCTTTTGCTGTATCCATCTGCAAAGGCCTGTCACTATGCAGGATACAACCTAAACATATGTGCATAGCCGGTGCTTGGTTTGGAGGCTTTCAGGCATTGATGCCCCTTATAGGCTACCTGCTGGGCAGCGTTTTTTCTGACATAATAACAAAATACGACCACTGGGTCGCATTTATCCTTCTCGCCATCATAGGTGCCAATATGATCAAGGAATCCCTTGAAAAAGATGCAGAATCATGTGATGCTTCCATGACCATGAAATCCATGTTCGTTCTGGCTGTAGCAACAAGCATCGATGCCCTGGCAGTTGGGGTCACATTCGCATTCCTTGACGTTGCCATCGTTCCTGCCGTTACCTTCATCGGTGTAGTGACATTCATCTGTTCAGCCATCGGCGTCAAGATCGGCAGCATATTCGGAACAAAATACAAATCAAAAGCCGAGCTGCTGGGCGGTATAGTTCTCGTTGTTATCGGGCTTAAGATATTACTTGAAGGGTTTGGCATCTTATGATGCCGCACCCTTTTTTTCTTCCAAGGCACACCTTCCGGCTACACGTCTCTGCCCTCTTTGAAAGCTTTCATCATAGCCCCCGTAAGGCTCACCGATGAGTCGGCACTTTCCGAAGGGATCTCATCACGTGTCAGCCATTCGGCAACTGACAGCTCATTTTCATCTATGGTTATTTCAGTGCTTCCATCCACATCACAGAAAAAACCCATCAGCAGTGTATCGGTGAAAGACCACGGCTGACTGCTGTAATACCTGATATTCTTTACCTTGAGACCCACTTCCTCCATCACTTCACGGCGAACAGTATCCTCAAGGCTTTCTCCAACTTCCGCATAACCTGCAATGAGGGCATATCTTCTGTACTTACTGTGTTTTACTGAGTACTTGGTCATCAGCAGCTTGTCACCATCGATGACGCCTACTATGACGCTTGGACAGATCTGCGGGTAATATATTTTACCGCAATCGAGACATTTCATGGCTCTCTCGTCCCCCGATGCTTTCATCTTGGTACCGCATCTTCCACAGTATTTAGTATTGGTGTACCAGTCATGGATCTGGAAACCTGTGACCGCAGCGAAAGCTTTCCACAGGGGTTTCAAAGTCCTCACCTGTTCTTTAGGCATGTACTGCCATTTTCCAAAAGGCTCTATTTCAGGGCTTCTCAGTTCGAAATAATCGTTCTCGTCTATACGAAACATGAACTTGGCCTTTTCCCTCACATCAGGAAATATCTCTTCTATTTCCGAAACAGATGGATATGAGATGCCGTCTTCATCCATGGCGCAAAGGAGCGCATTATCTCTGAAGATCAGCATAACGTCATCACCGGCCACATCAACTGTTCTGTACGTCACATCGTATTTATGGGGAGCAATATCCTGCAGCATGTCATCCTACCCTTCCTGTCAGTTAAAACTTTTCCTTATGTATCTTTTCTGTCTTCAGCTCATCGATGGAACTTGCCTTGGGGGTCCGGGCCGGCATGCCAAGGGAAAGCATGGCCTCCACTCCAAAGTTTTCCGGTATGCAAAGGAGCTCTCTCACATAATCCTCAGTGCTTCTTCCATCCTTGGCGATACGTTCTCTGCACTGCACCCAGCAGCTGCCTACGCCCTGATCCGCTGCCATAAGGTGCATATATGTCATGGCCACAGAACAGTCCTCAGTCCATACATCCGTAGTATCTCTGTTTCCTATGACGACGATGGCACAGTCAGCGTCTGCCAGCATGGCAGAACCAGAATCCTTTGCATCCGCCAGCTTAACAAGAGTATCTTTATCCTGTACCAGTATAAACTCCCAGGGCTTGAGATTTCTTCCGCTAAGTGAAAGAAGCCCTGCCTGAAGTATTTTTTCCAGCTTGTCTTCAGGTACCCTTTCTCCTGTGTATTTTCTGATGCTTCTTCTCTTCATCATAAGTTCCAGTAATTCCATGGTTATTTCTCCTTATCTTGTGCTTTGACCTCTCGTTCTTTGACCGTCACCGTCACCATATCACCGTAGATCTTGCCGATTTTTTCAAGCTTGTCCCAGCTGATGTTTATGGTGTGGGTCGGCCTCTTTTTAAAATGCTTATGTCCTCTGTTCATGATACTCCCGTCGAAAGGAAGTCCATCCACGGTAACGTTGACATGTACAAGTCCTTTTCCGAAGACTTCATATACATCTGCCGGGAAGATAACATATGCACTTCTGCTGTATTCTATCCTCCACAGCATGGCCTCGAATTTATATTTGTTAGGATTCATAGCGCACCTCCATTTTACCATGTTTTAATACATTCTACCATCTCCCCCGGCACGAAAAAAGCACACCTTTTTGACAGATGTGCTTATTCTATGACAATCCGTCATATCATTTAGAACGGATTTATTATGCCTGTGAACATCAGCACGATGGAAGCTGCCGCAAGAACAATGAGGATCACGGCAATATTTCTCTCAAAAGGCTCAAATGAATGGAGGCCTTTTTCTTTTCTGCCTTTGACGTATACCCATATCCCCGGCGCATATAGTATGCTGGTGATGAGAAACTGAACGATGCCTGCAGAGATTATCATCCATACTCCGTAAACAGTTCCCACGATGGCGTATATATTTTTGTTAAGCTTCAGGTAATATAAGGCACTGAGAAGATACGGCAGCATTATCATGGATGACCCTATGGTATAAAATGCCAGATATGATGATTCGCTGAACAGTATTATGAGCAGGAACATCTGTATAAGCAGATTGGTGATTATGAGAGCTGTGGCAGGCGATCCGTTGCTGTTGCTTCTTGCGAAAGCTTTAGTGAACACACCCTGCCTTGCTGCTTCATAAGGACATTCTGCTGCGATGATGGTCCACCCAAGAAGTGCTCCAATGATAGAAATTATGACGCCTATATTTACCAGCGTCGCACCCCATGGTCCAACTACTGCTTCCAGGATCTGTGCCATCTGCGGATTGTCCAGCTGAGCAAGTTCTTCTGTAGTCATGACACCCATGCTCAAAACCGCCACTGTCGCATAAAGGGCAAGGATCCCTAAAAATCCTGTCAGGGATGCTCTGCCCACATCACTTGACCTTCTGGCTCTGGCGGAAAGGACCACTGCTCCTTCCACGCCGATGAACGCCCATACAGTCGACGATGTGGTGGACATTATCTGCATCCAAAGGGGCACGTCTCCTGTCCCCCAGAAATTATCCATGAATATACTAAGATCGAACTTACCGAGAAGCATCACCGCTACGATGAATACGAATATCGGTATCAGTTTGCATATGGTTACTATTACATTTATGATGGCTGCCTGCTGTACACCCTTTAATACCAGTGCAACGATCAGCCAGATGGCTATGGATCCTGCTATTATCGACGGTCCGTTGTTTCCGGCACCAAATATGGGGAAGAAATACCCAAGAGCACCGAAAAGAAGCGTAATATATGAAACATTGCTGATAAGGGCACTCATCCAGTATCCCCAGGCTGAGTTGAACCCAACGAATTCACCAAACCCTTCTTTGGCATAACTGTAAATGCCGTTGGTCAGATCAGGTCTCATTTTATTGAGTCCGAAGAAACACATCATCAGCATGTACATACCGATTCCTGCGATACCCCATCCAATCAAAACACTTGCAGTATGCGCCCCGTTTGAAGCCATGTCTCCTGCAGTCGTGAATATTCCGGCTCCGATGGTAGAGCCTATTATCATGGCCGTCAGTCCGCTGAAGCTGAGACCTTCATCTTTATTGAAAGCTTTATCTTTTTCCATAAAAATCACCTTTCCCTGCGATTTATAGTATTTTCTGCAAAGAAAGGTGAAATATGCATTATATTAAATTTAGCTTTTTGGATAGTATCCTTTCCGCTATGATGTGGAATACAGCCAGCTGAACGAATGTCAATACGAAAACTGCTCCCATGCCTGCCTGTACCAGCCCGAATCCGTCTCCGTAGATATTCATATCCATAAGCGCATTATTGAGCCACATATCGAAATCTGCCATGGTAAATACGGAAATTGCTATCGTTGCCAGTATGGTGAGTACGATACTTATTCCGATGTACGCTCCCAGTGATGTAAGCATCCTGTACTTACTTGACAACTGACCTATGGCCATTGCTGCGTATATCTGGTATATGGATTTTAGTATTGAGAATACACAGATGATGATCCCTTCAATGATAACAAGTATCAGTCTAGGTTCTTTACCCAATTCAGCGAAAAAGTCTTTCATTCCTTCCATCATGCTGCCGACATCATCAAATGCTACCAGTATCATTATGGACAAAACTGCCGCTATGGTGCTTATGATAACTACCGCTCCTGCAACTATGCCTTTGGAAGTGATCAGCTGCCAAGGTTTCACAGGAAGTGTGTGCATCAGATATCCTTCGTCACCGAGAAGCCCTTTGTAAAATCTCAATACCACGATCAATACAGTCACCACCAGCATGGCGATGAATATGGTGAAGTAGATGAGCGGCGGAACTATGGTAATAAGGTTTTCAAATATGTTAACAGATCCTTGATGGGTACCGAACATCGAATCGAATGCCATGCCCAATACTCCCAGCAATACTGCTGCTGCGATAAGTGCTGCCCAGATGATTCCTATCTGTCTTAATGCCGATCTGAATTCGTATTTTATCAATTTACCTGTCATATCCGCTCACCCCCATGAATGGAACCATTCTGAACGTATCCTTGAATACATCGTCGATGGATTTACCCTCTTTTTCCTTTATGTCATCAACGGATTCGTGACGAACTATGATACCGTTTTTGATGAATACCACTTCATCCAGTATCCTCTCTATATCTGAAATAAGATGAGTGGAAATCACTACCGTACCTTCTTCGTTGTAGTTGTTGATAATTGTAGTAAGTATGTAATCTCTAGCTGCAGGATCTACCCCTGCGATAGGTTCATCCAGCAGATAAAGCTGTGCTCGTCTGCTCATTACCAGAATGAGCTGCACCTTTTCCTTAGTACCCTTGGACATGGTCTTGATCTTGTCTTTAAGTCCAATACCCATGGAGGCGCACATTTTTTCTGCCTTTTCGCGATCAAAATCCTTGTAGAAGTCTCCGAACATATCGAAGATATCTTTTACAGTCATCCAGCTTGCAAAATATGTTTTGTCAGGAAGATAACTTACAACTGATTTCGTGTAAGGACCAGGGTGTTCTCCGTCTATGAGAACTTCACCAAATGTCGGTTCAAGAAGGCCATTGAGTATCTTTATGAGCGTAGTCTTCCCGCTCCCATTTGGTCCTAACATTCCAATCACTTTCCCCCGGCCTATTTTAAGGTCCACTTGATCGAGGGCTTTGACTCCCGAAAAGTTCTTGGTTAGATTCCTGCATTCTACCAGCAGTTCTGTGTTCATTTATTTTCAACCCCTTTCTCTTTGATGATGCTTATGACTTCATCAGCGCTGTAGCCTATAGCTGCCATCTCATCCATGAATCTGGCCACGTTTCTCCTTGCCAGATCTGCTTTTATTTGTGCAACCAGCTCAGTATCAGTAGTAACCGTCCTGCCGGCTGTTCTGTTGGTGATGACAAGACCCTCACTTTCCAGTTCACTTAGTGCTCTTTGCATGGTATTTCTGTTAACGCCTGCATCTTCCGCCAGATCCCTTACTGTTGGAAAAGGCCCGCCCATGTCATATTTGCCTGCTACGATATCTCTCATCAGCAGTTCTTTCAGCTGCGGCCATATAGGTCTGCTGTCATCAAGATTCCATCCCATAAGCTGTTCCTCCTTTCCTCAAGATTCATCTTTCCAATGCCCCTGTTGCTTTTGTCATGTTGTCTTATGTGCTTAGGACAATATGATAATACCATCGTAATTTTCCATTGTCAATATACTTTTTAAAATGTATAATAGGCATTACTTGTTATTTGAAGAAAACGATTAAAGGAGAATTGCAGAAATGAAAAAGGTCGACTTGATTGGCGTTCAGATGGATCTGGGGGCCGGTACTCGTGGTGTTAACATGGGCCCTGCTGCTATCAGATATGCAGGCGTTGTTAAGGGTAT
>CAYTVH010000021.1:11700-27061 GCA_964441805.1 uncultured Oscillospiraceae bacterium
GCAGGCCCTGACATCATGGCATGCTTCGATGGCGAAAAAGAATTCGTAAGCACTAAGAACTGCGTTCAGATCGCAGGAAGAGATATCGATAAATATGAAAGAATCAGAATGAAAGAACATGGAGTAACAGTATTCTCCATCGCTGATATCGACAGAATGGGTATGCCTGCTGTTATCGAAGAAGCAATCAAGATCGCTTCTGACGGAACTGAGGGTATCCACGTAAGCTTTGACGTAGACGCCATCACCCCTGAATCAGCTCCGGGAACAGGCACCATCGTTCACAGCGGACTCACCTTAAGAGAAGCGTTTTATCTGGTTGAAACTCTCCATGAATCAGGCAAAGTGATCGCCCTTGACATGGTAGAAGTGAACCCTATGCTGGACAATAAGAACCAGACCGGTGAAATAGCAAGCGAACTGATCTTGTCAGTGCTGGGTAAAACAGTATATTAATAGCTGAATATAGACATCAAAAAGACCCTGAAACGTCAAATTTCAGGGTCTTCTTTATTATCTTCTATGTACTTATTTTTTCTTCTTTTTAGGAGCTTTCTTAGGCGGATCACACTTGTACTTAGCCATGATCTTCTTATGTTTCCAAAACAGCCATACGATCCCGGCAGTACATGTGAGCAAAAGCACTAACATCGCAAATTCCTTATCAACGAAATGGAGCAGTCCTGCCGCAAAAAACAGGGCGGAATAATTCCTCCACATGGTGGCATTTTCTCTGTTAAAATCTTTAACATTCGATATGATGTCGGGTGAAATGTACCCTCCTGTTATGAACCACATGGGTGTTTTCTTCTTTTCCGCATAACTGCTTATGGCAAAAAATATCAGTCCGACTCCGCATACACATATCAACCATATAATACTTCCTGTCATATCCCTTCTCCTTTCATTTTGAACCAGCTTCTTTCGCACTCGATAAGACCGTCTTCTTTCATCCTGCTTATCTCCTTGGACATGGCACTTCTCTCAACACCCAGATAGTCGGCCAGTTCCTGCCGGTCAAATGGTATGGTAAAACTGCTGCTGCCGCATGTTTTAGCTTGTGCCATCAGATAAGTCATCAGTTTATCTCGTGTCGTCCTTTTGGACACTATCTCTATCTTCTTATTGAACGCCAGGTTCTTCCCCGCCAGCACCTGAAGAAGATTGTGTATTATCATATTGTGGAACTTGCATGAGCTGCTGCATGTGGTGATTATCCGCTTGCAGTCTATGAGCATTATTTCTGATCTTTGTGCCGCCAATACGCTGACAGGCAGCTCTTCCACGTCTGCACATGCAAAGGATTCCCCGAACATCTCACCCGGTTCCAAAGCTGCAACAATGGTCCTGTTTCCGAAAAAATCGTCCCTGATGATCTGTGCCTCTCCGGACAAAAGGATCCCCACATACTTGGCAGGCTCTCCCTCGGAGAAAACATATTCTCCCTTTGCTGCCGTAACAACTCCGGCGTTGAGGCAAGACAACATGGAAAGCATCTCTCCATCATCCAGGCCTTTGAACAATATGCATTTTTTCAAAACATCTAAATATTTTTCCATCACAGATATCTTTCTATAACTATAGCGATCCTGTCTTTTCTTGTCCTTCCGCCAACTTCCCTAAGGTATACCTTTCCTTTGCCTCTCAGCACAAGTTTAGCGCCTTCTTCCACCTGCATATCCGGCTTTTCACACTGGAGGCTGTTGACGAATACTATCCCTGCACGGATGGCCTCCGCGGCCTTTGCACGGGAGATCTGAAATGCGGAAGATATTACGTTGTCCAGGCGAAGAGATGCCACCGTATCTCTCGTTGTCACAGTCTTAGTCTCAGGTATGCAAAGGTCACTGAGGGCCACTGCCTCCGGCTGAAGAGTTGTCCTTCCTGCCTTGCTGTAATTGAGAAGTATAAAGTCGGCAACTTCCTCAAGAACTATGATATCGGCACCGTTTTCCACCGTGAGTATATCACCTGTCATTTCCCGCTTAAGTCCAAGACCTGTGAGCGAGCCCAGATAATCTCTATGGGTAAGCTTCCTTCCTCCGGCCGATGTCTTTATCCTTATGACGGAAAGAGGACAGTCGCTGATGTCAGCATAATCCGGAAGAAAAACCGCAACTGTACGTTCAGCGTCTTCATAGCCGCCGTAAAACTCCAGGCGTACATCGCTTCCGTCTCTGCTCATCTGCCTAAAGTGTTTTTCCATGAGAGAACGCTGCCTGAGGTCGAGAAAGCTGGTATATGTTATACGGTACTGCTGACTGCACTGCCGGAATTTATCTTCAGCATTGGCAATGAGCATTTTATCATCTTTGGTAAGTTCCATTGCCATTATCGCTATATGCTTACAGCCGGACCTTCCGGTCTTATCGCTGCGATCATTTCTTCATAAGTGAGAGTCATGAATCCATTATCTTCATGGATATCCGCAAGAACGCCGTAATCTTTCAGTTCCTTGACCTTCCCTACAGCGTATTTACCGCCTTCGTAGTCTTCGTCTTTAACAAATGCGAAAATATAATTGTCAATATTCCATTTGATAAAGTTAGTGATCTTACCATCGATAGCATCTTCTGTTTCGATGTACCAGTAATCTACAGGTGTTTCTGCATCGATGTGCAGGATCAGCTGTGCCGTTACAGGTGTTTCACCCATTTCTGACATTATGCCTTTAACTTCTAATAAGCTTGTAAATTTTTTCTTCATTATGTTACCCCGGTATTGTTATTATTTCGTCCATAATATAATAATATATTTCAAAAAAAGAATCAAGCTCGGCCGCTTGACCGAGCTCTTCTCTTATTCTACATTTGCTCCGAATCTCTTGATCTTCTTGGTCGTGGTCTTTTCAAAAGGTTCCCACATGATATCGACAGCTGCTATTCTCTTATATGCAGGCATCTTATCGTTGATCCTTTCAACCACCATCTTGATGTATTCGGTTATATTCTTTTCATCAGGCATTTCTCCGCCGTTCATTTCTTTAAGATGATCCATTGACGGATATATCTTGGCTTTGGCACTTATGTCATCTTTATTCCTGCTTGGAGTGCCGATAACGATGGCTTCTTCGATAGCTTCTTCATCCGTCAGCCTTGTTTCCAGTTCTTCCGGATATATGTTTTTGCCGTTCTTTGTCACGATGACGTTCTTGCATCTTCCTGTGATATAGAGGAACCCTTCTTCATCGAATTTTCCCAGATCTCCTGTGCGGAAGAAACCGTCATGCATAACTGCAGCTGTGGCCTCAGGATCATTGTAATATCCCAGCATGATGTTGTCACCTCTGGCCATTATTTCGCCTATACCATCTTCATTAGGTTCGAAAATACAGATCTCAACTCCGTGAATAGGAAGTCCCACTGCCTCCACATTTCTGAAGAAGTCGTTGTTTCCTGCCAGCAGCGGGGATGTTTCTGTAAGTCCATAGCCCTGATATGTGGTTATACCGAGGGCGTCAAAGGCTTCGATGATCTCAGGTTTTATGGCTGCAGCACCTACGATCAGCAGCTTGAGCTTTCCGCCCAGCGATTTTCTGACTTTGCGCAGAACGATCATCCTAAGCAACGACGGCAGCGAAGCCAGCAGATCAACAAGCGGCATTTCAGGATCCCTTGTGTACCTTTCAGGAAGCCCTGCTCTGATGGACTTTTCTATGGTCCTGAGCATGAATTCCAGAAGCAGCGGCACTGCAATGATCACGCTCGGGCTGTATTCGGTCATGTTCTTTCCCACATATCTAAGTCCGTCGCAATAGGATATGCATCCGCCGGCAGAAAGTATCAGCAGATGTCCTATGGTGGATTCATATGTATGGTGTATAGGCAGGACGGAAAGTGCATGTCTTGAAGGATCCACCTTTACCATGGATGCGATGGCTGTGATGTTGGCACAGATATTTTTCTGCGACAGACATACGCCTTTGGCATTTCCTGTGGTTCCCGATGTAAACAGCAGTATATGCAGTTCTTCCGGATCCAATTCCATGGTGTCAAATCCTGTTTTTCCGGAATCATAAGCGTTATTACCTTCCCAGATCAAGTCAAAAATAGTCTTCACATATATGCCGCTGGTCTGATTCACAGAGTATGCTTCATATTTGAAATCTTCTTTTTCCGCAGAAATTTTCTTAAGGGATGTATCATCACCCATCACCATGGTGCATTCTGCCGCATCCAGGAAGTTCTCTATGTCTTCAGCCGACAGTTCCTTATCGATAGGCACTGCAACACCAATACTGGATGCTGCAAGATATGACAATATCCAGCCGTAGCTGTTGGCACCGATCACTGCGATCTTAGAGCCTGCAAGACCCTTTTCCAGCAAGGCAGTGCAAAGACCGCGGTAATCCTTCATGAAGTCGTCATATGACACCTCTTTGTCACGCAGCTTGAAAGCCGGCAGCTTGCCAAACTCAGATGCGCTTCCATAAACCAGATCTCTGAAGTCACTGATATCTCTGACGTGATGTTTTTTTGATAAGAACTGCTGATAAGTATTCATACATATATCTCCCATCTCATTTTATAAGAATCCCAATATACATTAATATTATCAGCCGCTCGTACCCCGTTCGTAAATCAAAGGCGCTTTTTCGTTTACATTCAGTTTACATCGAACGACATATACTCGTACATGCCATTGTTCCTTTTTGATCATCTGTTTCTTAAATTACCTTCAACATCTGTATCAGTTGTTGCGGTTCACCTCTAATGCCCTTTGTCTTGCGTGTCTTAAATTCCTTATATCCATTTTCCTTGATATAAAAAGTTCTCAATTTATCATTGTCCTCAGCTTCCAGAAATACCACCATGCCACCTATGTCATACTGCAATTCTTCAATCACCTTCATTGCTGTTTTTAATAATAGCACGCCGGTGATCGGCGTTTTTATTCGGGTGTCAAAATTTCTTCCAAGCTGTGCGATCAGGTATGCCGGCAACGTAATCATGTTTTGATCTTCATCATATTCACCTACTCGCAACAATTTACGCTTAACAGTATTACTGAATTTATCAGGATTTGCTGTAATAGGCTTTATAGTAAGTGTAAAATATCCAAGCATATCCCCATTTTCTTCTGATAGAACCAAGTATGTAACAGATTGATTCTTCTTTGTAAACTCTACAGCATCGTTTCTTAAAAAATTTTCAACATCCTTATTTATAGGACAAATAAAATCGGAAAGGACTTTTTTTATATTATCCTCTCCGATCACTCTGTCTTTATCCTGTTGTAGAAATTCACGAATGTTGAAACACAAAAATCCATTATGTCCAACCATCTCTCTTCTCCCTTTTTTTCAGTAATTCCGCAATTGCTTCTGTCCCCTTAACAAAAGTAACCGGTATATCAATTCTTTGTTTTTCTTCATTGGCAGATTCTTCAATGGCGTTTGCGAAAATCTCAACCTGTTCATCGCCATATACAACAAAATTCTTCGTAATACTAGAAGTTGCCATATGTTTTCCCCCTTTCATCCACTGTATTTCATGCCTTTCTGTCATCTCTCATTATAATTGTAACATAAAAAAGAATACTCCTTCAATCATAATATAGAATTACTACTGAAAGGATTCTATCATACAAACATTTCCATGTCAATCCATTTTTTCCATTATTTGTATGTTAGCGGCAAAATCACCGTGAACACACTTCCTTCTCCCGGAGTGCTCCTCACACTGATGGTTCCTTTGCAAAGCTCCACTATTCTTTTTACTATACTCAGTCCAAGACCCAGACCTTGTCTTGAATGGGATGAGTCTCCCTGGAAATACGGGTCAAAGAGGTACTTCTGTATGTCATTGTTTATTCCTTCCCCGGTATCGGCGATCTTCACTATGGCATAACCATTTTCTGCGTATACCGATACGCTGACCTTACCGCCTTCGGCCGTATATTTGACAGCATTGTCAAGGAGGTTGATCCACATGTGCTGCATCATTTCCTTGTTGCCGCGATACATCACATGGTCAAGGGCCACATCGAATTCCATGTTTTTCTTCAGCCACTTGCCTGAAAGGATGACAGAACACTCTCTCAGCTGCTCACCCAGATCATATTCTTCGATATCGGAAACGATGGACTGGGACGACAGCTTGGACAGAAGTATGGTATTGGTTGCCAGATTAGACAGTCTCGCCGACTCGTCCACAATTATCTTCAGGTACTCCCTCTGCTCATCCTCCGGCATATCCTTCTCAAGTACAAGAGAGGCAAATCCGTTGATGGATGCGATCGGCGTCTTGAACTCGTGGGAATAGCTGTTGATGAAGTCATTTCTCAGCATTTTGACACTTTCCAGCTCAGCACACATCTTATTGAAGTCATCATATATCGGCTTCATCTGTGCGCGCTTGTACTCCGTGATCCTCGTCGAATAATCGCCGGCAGCGACTTTCTGGATCGCCTTTGACATGGTCACAACTTCACGAGCTCTTCGTCTGTACAGCACTGTGATCATAGGTACGAGAACTATTATGAAAAAGCCTATCATTCCCAGAAGCTCAAATCCTGCTGCTGCGTATATATGTTTGACATCCAGCAAGTCTCTGATGATCCATGTCATCAGCATGAAAGATCCGATGGCCGTAAGGACTACAGCAAAAGACTGCATAAGCAGCTGAGGCAATATCCTTCTGGTGCTCTTTTTAAGCTGTTCCATACCGATCTCTGTCTTCTTTTTAGACTTTTTCGGTTTCTCTTTCTTGATTTTCTCTTTTTTCTGTTTTTCTTTTTTGATCTTTTCTTTTTTCATTACTTATCACCGTTAGTGATATCGGCCTTGTAACCAAGGCCTTTCAATGTAACGATCTTAAAGTCATCTATATTTTTAAGTCTGTTTCTGATACGGCTAACGTGGGTCTTTACTGTCTCTTCTCCACTTTCAGCATTCATGCCCCAAATGCTGTCAAGCAGCTGCTCTTTGGAAAATATCCTGTCAGGATAGGATAAGAGCTTGAACAGCAGGTCGAATTCCTTCTTAGGCAGCTCGATATACTCGTCGTCGTTATACACTGCGTATTTCTGGGAATCTACGATAACGCTGCCGATTTCGATCTTCTTGCTCTGGGCGATATCAGCTCTCCTTAAGAGAGCCTGCACACGCCACACCAGTTCATCGCTGCTGAACGGCTTTGTCATGTAGTCATCGGTTCCCAGGGAAAATCCTCGCTGTTTGTCTTCAAGGGTTTCCTTGGCTGTGAGCATCAGGAAAGGCGTCGTATAGCCCTCTTCCCTCATGGCCTCCAGAAGTTCATACCCATCCATCCTGGGCATCATGATGTCTGCTATCACCAGATCGATGCCGCCCTTATGTATATACTCCATGGCCTCCACGCCGTCACAGGCGCAAACCACCGTATACATATCTTCAAGCCTTGCCGCTGTCAGCAGCCTCATGTTTCTGTCGTCTTCAACGACCAGGATCTTTGCCATTTGTCTCTCCTGTTCTTATTTTTGACAATATCTTCACTCCACCTCTACCATCCGGCCTTCAGCTATCTTGGCGGCCAGCTCTTCAAGGTATTCCCATCTTTCCATCTTCTCAACCAGTTCCATATCCAGCAGTTCCTTTTGCTTGGAAAGCTCTGCAAGTTTTGCAAAATCCGCACCGCAGCCATTCATCTCGGTTTCAAGGTCAGCCAGCCTTTCTTCCAAACCGGCTATATCTTCTTCTATTGTCTCATATTCTTTAGCTTCATGGTATGAGAATTTCAGTTTTTTCTGCTTGGGGCGCCTTTGAGCAGCTTCTTTTTTGGCCGGAGACTCTTTTTCTTTTTCCAGCTTACGATGCTGCTCATACCAGTCCGTATATCCTCCCGGATAATGACCGATCCGGCCTTCCCCCTCAAAGGCGAAAGTCCTGATGGTCAGCCTGTCGAGAAAATACCTGTCGTGGGAAACGATTATGACAGCTCCCGGGAAATCATCCAGGTAATCCTCAAGGACCGTAAGCGTCTCTATATCCAGATCGTTGGTAGGCTCATCAAATATGAGGACATTGGGAGCCTGCATCAAGATGCTCAATAAGTATAGCCTGCGCTTTTCTCCCCCGGAAAGAGCACCCACCTTGATGCTGTGCATATACGCCGGGAAAAGGAACCTTTCCAGCATCTGAGAAGCCGACAGATATCCGTCGCTTGTCTTGATGCTGCTTGCGATCTCCTCGATGTATTTGATTATTCTTTTGTCAGGGTCAAGGGCTTCGTTTTCCTGGGAAAAGTATCCGATCTTAACTGTCTCTCCCTTATCAATAAACCCCTCATCCGGCTCCACATCACCTGTGATCATCTTCAGCAAAGTGGATTTCCCGCAGCCGTTTTCGCCGATTATTCCGATACGATCGTTTCTGAGGACTGTGTATGAAAAATCCTTCATCAGCTGCAGCTCTCCGTATGCTTTGGACACGCCGTTGATCTCGATGATCTTCTTGCCCAGCCTGGAAGCGATAGTATTGAACTCAAGAGAAGAATCATCCACCACCGGCCTTGCTGCTTCAAGTTCTTCAAAACGCTGTATCCTGCCTTTTGCTTTGGTAGTCCTTGCTCTGGCACCTCGCCTTATCCATGCCAGTTCCTTTTTATAGATGGCCAGCCTCTTTCTCTCTGTGGCGAGCACCATCTCTTCTCTTGCCGCCTTTGCTTCCAGATAATAGTCATAATTGCCGTCGTAACTATATAATCTTCCGCCTTCTATCTCAACTATCCTGTTGGTCACCCTGTCCAGAAAATACCTGTCATGGGTGATCATGAAGAGGGCGCCCCTGTATCCTTTGAGATGATTTTCAAGCCACTCTATGATATGGCTGTCCATATGGTTGGTGGGCTCATCCAGTATAAGCAGGTTGCTTTCCTGAGTCAACACCGCTGCCATGGCCACGCGTTTTCTCTGCCCTCCCGATAATGTTCCCATGGTCCGGTCATAAGTCTCAAATCCCAGCTTGTTGAGCATGGCCCTGCACCTGTGTTCTTCTGCATCGCTTCCGCTTTGACGTAGGTATTCCATGGCCTGCTCCATCACAGTTAGATTTTCATCGTAGGAAGGATCCTGGGGCAGATATGCGATCTTAAGCTCCCTGGAACGAATAATGGAGCCGTCTTCCGGCTCCAAAACTCCTGCTGCTATTTTGAGAAGCGTGGATTTACCGGTACCGTTCACTCCAACGAATCCTATCTTATCGGTATCATGGATACTAAGATCTATACCATCTATCAAAGGCTTCTCTGTATAACTTTTTTTGATGTTTTCACATGTAAGCAGAACCACTTAGTCAACTCTCTTTCTATGATTTATCCATTCCGCACGGCAATGTCTGCTCGGCTGCATGGATGTCTTTCACAACTGTTTCATAGAGGCGGTAGCCTCCTGAAAGATTATAACATTCAAATCCGTTCTGCTCAAGTATCCTGCATGCTATATAGCTCCTGAGACCTGTCTGGCAATGCACATATACTTTCTTACCACGTTCCAGTTCATCCATCCTGCTTCTGATATCATCCAACGGGATGTTTATGAACCCGTCAATATGTCCCCTATCATATTCTGCCGGCATTCTGGCATCCAGCAGTGTAACGCTGCCGTCTTTTGGCAGATCATCTGCCTCATCCCAAAAGAACTGCTTCATCCTGCCCAGGGCAATGTTATCGATCATGAACCCTGCCATGTTCACAGGATCTTTGGCAGACGAGTAAGGCGGTGCATAAGCCAGATCAAGATCTTTTAAGCAAAGGGCACTGAGTCCGGCATGCATGGCTGTCGCCAGCACGTCTATACGCTTATCAACACCCTCATATCCCGTTATCTGCGCACCCAGCAGCTTGTAAGTTTCCTTTTCAAACAGGATCTTCATGGACATTACCTTGCCTTGCGGATAATATGCCGCATGACTCATTGGAGCCAGATAGACTTTGTCATAATCTATACCTGCTTGTTTCGCCGTCTTCTCATTGATTCCGGTCGATGCTGCAGTCATATCAAACAGCTTGATGACCGATGAGCCCTGAGAGCCTTTGAATGTACTGTTTCCGCCGCAAATATTGTCTGCAGCTATCCTGCCCTGTTTGTTGGCAGGCCCGGCCAGAGATATGAGAGTCTTCTGCCCGGTGATAAAATGCCTCACCTCAACCGCGTCTCCGACAGCATATATATCCTTCACAGATGTTTCCATCATGTCATTTACCACTATGCTGCCCTTTATACCTGTCTTTATCCCTGCATTTTTTGCCAGTTCCGTATCGGGCATGACACCTGCAGCAATGATCACCATATCGGTATCCATATGATCACCGCCATCCAGCATCACTCTGATCCTTCCCCGATATTTTGCAAAACATTCAACGCTGCGTCCCAATGCAAGCTCCACTCCATGCCTCCTCATTTCCCCATGGAGGAAGGCTGCCATATCCGGATCAAAAGGATTCAAAAGCTGTTTCGGTTTCTGGACTATGGTGACATCCATATCCCTCTCTCTCAAGTTTTCTGCCACTTCAAGACCTATGAAACCGCCGCCAATTATCACAGCTGACTTCGGTTTATTGTCATCTATATATTTTCGTATGGCCAAAGTGTCTTCCACTGTTCTCAAGCTGAAAAATCTTTCTTCATCTATTCCGGGGAGTTCCGGTTTGACAGGCTTCGCGCCTGTAGATATCAGTAGCTTATCATAGCTTTCCTCAAAAACGACACCTGCCTCCAGATCTCTCACTTCTACACATTTTCTGCCTGTATCGATGCTGAGCACTTGATGTTTGACTTTCATATCTATGCGAAACCGTCGCCAAAAGCTCTCAGGGGTCTGCAGTGTCAACTCTTCCTCATCTTCTATGATACCGCCTATATAATACGGCAATCCGCAATTGGCATAGGATACGAAGCCTGACTTTTCGAATACGACCACTTGTGCTTCCTCATCAAGCCTCCTTATACGTGCTGCCGCTGTTGCTCCTCCGGCGACTCCACCGATGATAACTACTTTCATCCTCTTCCCTGCCTTTCTTCAATAACCCGGGTTCCAATACCTTTTTATATGTCTCCATTTTATACTATTATACTCCAAATTGAAAGCATTTCTGTAATATTATCATATTTCTTTTGTTTTTCTGTGACGGCAAGGCCATATTGTAGTATTATATATCAATATAAGAGTGAAAGGAGGATATCGCTATGACCAGCGAAATGGAACAAAAGCTTGCAGTTGAGCAGAACCAGATGGCACAATATCGTACCGATATGTCTGAAAAGCGTACCACCATGGCTGAGGAACGGACCGGAATGGCTCAAAGCCGAACGAATCTGGCATACGAGCGAACCAAGCTGACAAATTCGCAAACGCTCCTTGCATATGTACGTACTGCCCTTGCAGTATTCGCAGCAGGTGTGGGGATGTTTGAGTTCATCGATAATATGACGATAATCCATATAGGTATCGTTATGATGTCCATATCACCGGTGATACTTGTCATAGGTATCATCCACTTCTTCAGAGTCCGCAAAAAAATAGATTCGGGACACTGATTACCGGGTGCCCCCTTTTTCATCATTATCCGGAAAACCCCTAAGATGATGTTTTTAACAGAACAAAAACAAATCTCCTTTCATAGTATAAATCATACTAATGTGAAAGGAGATTTTTGATTTGAATCATAACAGAACGCCCGATATGGGCATGTCGATATATATGAACGGCTGCAGCTGCGGTTGCCTGTGGGATGAAGTACAGGCGAATGAAACACGTGAAGCTGAAGTTCATACAGCAGAAACAGAAGAAAGAACTCACACACGCGATGACGATGATTGTCAGCCACAGTGCAATTTTGAAGGGTGGAAGCTTGCCATGGCATACGTGCCTATGCAGCCTTGGGAAGAGCCTTTTGATCTGGATAGAGGGCTTAGAGCAGGGACCATATTCCCCGGCCTGAGACTGCCTTTCAGAGGAGGTGGCAGATGATGAGAAATGAAAGAAACGAAGCAAGAGGCGGCATGAATGACAGGACTGCGGCCCTTAGAAAGATCCAGCAGCTGAACTTTGCGATGATAGAACTGGGACTCTATCTCAACACTCATCCGGAATGCGAAGAGGCTCTGGCGCTGTTTGATAAGGTGCAGTGCATGCATGCTTCTGCAAAAGCAAAATACGAAGAATGTTACGGTCCTCTCACTTACGAGGGAGTAAACACAGAAAAAGACGGCTGGTCCTGGGTAAAGGGACCTTGGCCGTGGGAAGGAGAGTGTTAATATGTGGACGTACGAGAAAAAGCTTGAATATCCGGTTGATATCAAAACCCCGAACCCGGCTATCGCCAAGTTCATCATCACTCAGGTGGGAGGTCCGGACGGCGAACTTGCTGCATCACAACGTTATTTGTCGCAGAGATACTCAATGCCATACGATGAAGGTAAGGCGATATTGACTGATATTGGCACCGAAGAACTAGCTCACTTGGAGATGGTTAGTGCCATAATCCATCAGCTGACAAGGAATATGACTATAGAGCAGATCAAAGAGGCAGGTATGGAAACTTACTTCGTAGATCATACAGCAGGCATATATCCTCAGGCTGCAGCAGGCTTCCCGTTCGATGCCAAAGTATTCGCATCTAAGGGCGATGCCATCACTGATCTTGTTGAAGATATGGCAGCGGAGCAGAAGGCCAGAACGACTTATGACAACATCTTGAGAATGGTAGATGATCCCGATGTCATCGACCCTATCAGGTATCTGAGACAGCGTGAGATCAATCACTTCCAAAGATTTGGCGAGACACTGAGAATAGTTCAGGATAATCTTGACTGCAGGAATTACTACGCAATGAATCCATCATTCGACTAGTTTTCCACTACCGGCCATGTGTTCTTAGGTTTCCCTTAAGCTGACCAAAATAAAAGGATCGGTATCTTCCTCGTACTGTTTGAGTGCTGTAAACACGAGTTTACGAGGAAGCCCGATCCTTATGAATGCTGTTTCATACTATATTGTTTTCCACAGTCCTCCTGCAATTCCTAAATATTTTCAAAGAATACGATACCGCCTTTTTCATCAAAGCCCGTATCCCATAATTCATCCATCTTGAGCCAGTGCGCTGCTCCGTAAGTAGCAGCCCTGATAAAAAAGCCGTCTTCCCTTTCTTCATATCCGTTTATAAGGAACCAGTGCCATTCAAAGAAATCAAACTTTTTATCTTTATGCTTGAGCATCAAATATGCAGCCGGCATACCGGAGTCTATTTGGGTCTTCATATTATCTCTGGCAGTTTCAAAGCTCTCGCTGCCATCCAATCCGCGAACCCTTATATATTCAGCACCTGTGTCTTCCAGATAAAGTTTTACCCCGCCAATAAAAGTATCCAGATCCTTGATGCCGCCCATCCTTGGCTGAAGATAAAGCTTCATGGACATGCCGAACTTCTTATAATCTTTCTTGGTAATATTCTTAAGATCATAAGGATAAAGCCCAGGCTTTCCCCTGTGCAAAGCGCAGTATATCAGCACGTCACAGGTGGTAAGTGCCGCGCAGCCGCCTATATGCATCCACCAGTCTCTCATCCATCGCTGGTTCCCACCATAACATTTATCGATATAAAAGTGTTCCAGTTCTCTCTTGTTAACTGACATTGTTTTTCCCTTTTCTCAATGAATATTTCAACAATATAAATATATCACAGTCTCACAAAAAAACAATACCGCGGCACTACACAAGCCGCGGCATCATTTTCATACGCATTTCTTTATAAACTAGTTGTAATTATGTAATTGTATTTTATTAAAGAGGCATATGTCTCATTAAAGCGGTTCAACAGGAGTGATTGTCGGACCATCCCACCAAGGCTTGAATTCCTTTGCAGGAGCCTGTTCCTTGTAGTAAGGGTCATCCCAAATGATTCTTCTTTCTACAGTGATTTCCAGTTCCTTGGCATATTCAAGATACTTGTCGTTTGCTTCTTCTGTCATTTCTGCAGATGAAATGAAGCCTGTCTGATCCAGCTCATCGTTAACGAACAGCTTAGTGAACATGAATCCACCCTGTCCGGTCATGTACTGTTCACCGGTAACTCCGAACTTTTCGAATGATTCAACCATTCCGGGTGCAAATACGTGTGATTCAACACGAACGTCTTTGCCGTCCTTCTTACCCATTGCTTCTACAACGAATGCGCCTGTATCTGATACGAGACCTTCGTCGAGGATTTCCTGGATTTCGTGGTCAAATCTAGGTGGATGTGGCAGCTTGCTCAGGATAGCGTTGTGAGTGTTTACCATCTGTCCATCTACTTCTACAGGATCTCTCTTGAGCAGTCCGGCTCTTGCCAGAGGTTCTGCGAATTCGATACCTACGCCACCGTACTTGAAGTAAGCGTTCTTGCATCCCTTGAACAGTTCGTCAGCTCTAAGACCTACATAGAAAGGTTCATCGTGAGCATGTTCTACGAATCTTACAGGGTATCCAACATAGTCGAATGTTCTTTCGATTGGCAGTGAGAATGGTCTAGTGTTTACCATCTGGCTGTCGATCCATGCTACAGGAAGGTCATCCATATCAGCCAGAGCTGTTACAGGGGACCACCAGTAAGGCTGGAATCTCTTAGCTTCAACGCCTTCATAAACCATCATGTTGATAGTGTCGCATTCATCGATATCTTTCATGGTATCTCTAGCTACAACACACATAGTTCCGGGAGCTGAACCTGTACCCATGATACCCAGGATTCCTGCTTCCTTAAACTTTTCATTGTATTCGCCCAGCAGTCTGTACATGCACTTTTCCCAAGTGTCTTCGAAGCCTTCAGGAGCAGCGAAGTCCTGATAGTTAACCTTTGCTTCCAGAGCAGCGTCGATTACGTTCTTGCCAAATGCCAGTGGCAGTGCGTTTACTACGAGGTCACATCCTTCGAGCAGTGGTGTGATCTGAGCCTTTTCTGAAGCGTTACAGAAGCATCCTTCTGCCTTGTTCAGGCTTGCAGCCAGTTCCTTAGCAGCAGCTTCATCATAGTCTGCGCAGATGATCTTATCTACGTTTGGTTCCAGGTCCAGTCTCTTAGCAACTGTAGTTCCCTGAGCGCCTGTTCCCAGTACTAAAATTTTCTTACCCATAACTTAAATTCATCTCCTTTTGATTTGTTATGTTTGGAATATTTATTTAAAACTTTTATGTCTTTATTATGAATGTCTGTTTCTAAAATGTCAATATTGCTCAAATGTTAATAGTTTACGCATCTCCGAAGATATCTTCGTGTCTGTCTTCGTTGAGATACTTGTCCATCAGTACGTCTACATCCAGTTCTACTTCCGGTGCAGGAGCATCCTTCTTCCTGCATACGAAGAATACGATGATACCGATGATTCCTACGATGATACCGCCCCATCC
>CAYTVH010000022.1:0-24631 GCA_964441805.1 uncultured Oscillospiraceae bacterium
GCTACCAATATTTATAATATTGCCTTTAAAATGGCAATTTTCAAAAGAAATAGTTTTAATAATATTGTAGCTATAGTCAAATCAGGTCATCTTGTTGAGAAGCGCCCTGCCATTGGAGAATGTATTGATGGCGGAATATTGTCGGAGTCCTTGGCTTAAGCTGCGTCGTTTTGTTTTTGTTGAAATGAAAGAAGAGCTAATGTATACTATAAAAAATTCAAAATATAGAAGCTTAAAACCAAGTGCGATGTATGTGAGGAGGGGATAAATGAACAAGAGATATACAGGCAGCGAGGAGAGGGCGTATGCATTTGATACGGATCCCGGAAACGGTCAAAGGCATTATAGGATACCCACTCCATTAAAAAACAGCCCGTACAAAGTAGGCAGATGCAGGGAATATATCAAGCAAATCGAAAGCAAAGAAGAAAGAGAAATTGCGCTCAGTGAATACTTTTTTTTCAGTGGGAGATCAGAAGAGGCAATAAGGCTTGCAGAAAAATATATTGAGAATGAAGACATATCATTGAGGTATTCAGCATATGTGGTATATTTCTTTGCCAATCTTTCTAGGAATCATATACATCTGGCAAGATATGCACTTGAAAAACTGGAAGCGGACGTGAGAAAAACCCTTAGGCTGCAAAAGAGTCATGAAGTGCATGCTATCGGGATATATACTGCAACCCTTATATCAGTAATGATGCATTCAACGGCACCGATAAACCCTCCGCTGGAAACATATATTGGATACCTCCCGGAAGGACATAAGCTGTTTGCATATTATATATTAGCTCACAAGGCATATCTGCAGGGAGACTATAATAGATCAATAGGCATTATAGAAACCGCGCTGCTCATTCACAGGCAAACATATCCCATAGGGGAAATACACCTTCATTTGATGGCGGCAACAAATCACATGAATATAAAGAATATAAAAGAGGCAAAAAAGCATTTTGACAAAGCGTGGGAATTGGCTGAACCGGATGGATTGATCGCCCCTTTTGGACAACATCAGCGCTTACTTCAAGGGCTTGTTGAAGTTTCCTTTAAGAATAAGAAACCTGAAATATTTAAAAGAATAAACAGTATTGCAATTGATTTCGGGGAAGGCTGGACTAAGCTGCACAACAAGGGTAATGATAGGCAAATTGCAGACAACCTAACAACAATGGAGTTTACAATAGCTATGCTATACAATAAAGGATGGACGATGAAAGCCATTGGGGAGTATATGGAGTTATCCGACAGAACCATAGGGAATTACATACAAAACATATATGTTAAGCTGGGGATAAAGAGTAAAAAAGAATTAAAAGAATATATGCTAAGATAACGTACTTTAAAAATACTTGCCGCGTTCGCATTGCGAACGCGGTTTTTTTACGTTTTATTGGGCAAAATTACTCTATTGTCGAAAAAAGACAGCTAATAGAATGAAAGTAGTGAGGTGATGACTTGAATATATTTTTGGAAAAAATTAAAGAAGTAACATTGTCGGTATTCCCGATAACTTTGATCGTTATAGTATTAAACTTCACAATTTCACCCATGACAGAGAATATGCTGATCAGGTTTCTTCTGGGAGCAATCTGCATAATCGTAGGGCTGGCCGTTTTCCTGATAGGCGTCGACTTGGGCATTACTCCTATAGGAAACCTGATGGGATCTGCATTGACAAAGAGCGGGAAATTGGGGGTAGTGCTGATCGCAGGTCTTTTATTGGGATTTTTTATTTCCGTTGCCGAACCCGACTTGCATATATTAGCTGAACAGATCGACAGTGTTACAGACGGAGTAATATCAAAGCTGTATATTGTGGTTGTCGTGTCAATAGGGATAGCGGTAATGCTCAGCGCAGGGCTGTGGCGTATAATGAAAGGCATTGCATTGCCTAAAATGCTCTTGGTATTGTATACGATCATCTTTGTCCTGTCACTATTATCATCTGAAGAGTTTTTAGCGGTTTCGTTTGATGCCTCCGGCGCGACGACAGGAGCAATGACGGTACCTTTTATTATGGCGCTTGCCATAGGGGTATCCTCCATGAGAAAGGACTCGATATCTTCCGAAAAGGACAGTTTCGGGCTTGTCGCAATTGCTTCTACAGGAGCAATAATATCTGTAATGGTAATGGGGATCGTGTTTAAAATGGATGATCTAACAGGATCTCTTGATATTAACACTGCAACAGAAGTATCGATCATACAGCATTTTAAAGAAGAATTAAGTATCGTAAGTACAGAGGCAATATATGCAGTTGCCCCGATACTCATTATTTTTTTAATAAGCAATCAGCTTATATTCAAAAAAAACAAAAAACAAATAAAGCGCATCTGTGTCGGCGTGTTTTACAACTGGCTGGGACTAACATTGTTTTTAACAGGTGTGAATGCCGGCTTTCTTGATGCAGGAAAATATATCGGTCATTACATTGCAGGAAATTACTCGACGTGGTCAGTTGTCGCCATAGGGTTCATGCTGGGCCTCCTTACGATCCTTGCGGAACCGGCGGTGCATGTCCTGACCCAGCAGGTGGAAATGGTCACAGCCGGATATGTAAAACGAAAGCATGTATTAGTGGCGCTTTCAATAGGTGTTGGCTGTGCAGTGGCCTTATCGGTGTTGAGAATAGTTGTTCCGGGATTGTTGCTGTGGCATTACCTGCTTCCGGGCTATATTATAGCGATCGTCATAATGCGCTTTGTTCCGAAGCTGTTTGTTGGTATAGCCTTTGATTCCGGCGGGGTTGCCTCAGGACCGATGACAGCAACTTTCATTCTTAGTTTTTCACAGGGGATAGCAGAATGTATAGAAGGGGCGGATGTTCTGATAGAAGGGTTCGGAGTGATTTCAATGGTTGCACTGACTCCGATAATCACGATACAAGTCTTAGGGTTACTGTTTAGAATTAAAAACAGGAGGGGTGATAATGAATCAATATGAATGTGTGTGCTTCATCGTACAGCATGGCATGGCAAAACGTATTATTAAGCAGGCACATAAAAGAGGTTTTCAAGGAGGTACCGTATTCTACGGAAAAGGTACGTTGAAAAAATTCTGGCTTGATATCCTTGAGCTGGATAGATATGAAAGAGAAATAATTGTCTTTCTGGCAGACGGTGATAAGGCGAAAGCCTTTGCACGTGAAATTGATAATGAAATAAAGTTCTGTAAACCGGGGCATGGGATAGCCTTTTGTGTTCCTCTAAAGAACGATCCATGCAGGGAACACGAAAACATCACAGAAACAGAAGAAAGAGGGGAACATATGTATGACATCATGACTGTTATAGTCAACAAAGGAGACGCTGAAGACGTTTTGGACGCTGCACAGCTGGCAGGGGCAAAAGGAGGAACGATAATAAATGCCAGAGGTGCAGGCAAAGAAAAGACAAACAGGGTATTTAATATAGATATAGAAGCTGAAAAAGAAATACTGCTGATGCTTATAGATAAAAAGTTCACCGACACAGTATTCAACGCAATAATTCAAAGGGTTGAAAAGAAGGACCTCAAGGAAAGCACCATATATATCCAAGAGGCCAGCAGAGCCTATGGTCTATATGAGGAATAAGAAAAAAAGAAGAAGACAGCCCGCAATTAGGGCTGCTTTTTACGTTTTTTTTTGCGATATTACTCTATTTGGCCGACGAAAATAAAAATATAATCAAAGATAGCAAATGCAAGAAAACAGGTCGATGTGGAACAAAGGAAAAATAAAGTGTGCCAAAATAACTGGAAGTTCACAAATGACAACTGGTTGACAGAGATGATACAGGATAGTGACAGCTCATGTCTATCAGCATATGAAAAGCACGGCCGAGTGTTTTCTCCTTTAAAAAACAGAGCCTTTCCCATAGGGATGTGCAAAGAATATATCAAAAGCATTAAAAATGAAGAAGATAGAAAAATAGCAATGTGCGAGTATTACTACTTCAGAGGTCAAGTAGAAAAATCACTTGAGATTTCAGAACAATGCATAAACAGCCAAGACCCGATGGTGAGATACTCCGCAATAGTCATGTACTATTTTGCAAACCTTTCGCTGGGGCATACACATTTGGCTCAATATGCTTTGGAAATCATAAGGAGAGACATTGGAGAAGATGGATCCCTATGCGATGATCCTGAGCTATATGCTTTGGGGGTATATGCAGCAACAATAACATCAGTCCCAATGCATACAGAGGAACTTGACATCCCGCCATTGGAAGAACATATATGTTTTTTGCCAAAAGGGTACAAATTGTTTGCATATTACGTTTTAGCACACAAGGCCTATCTTGAGGGAGACTATGAGAGATCGATCGGCATAACGGAATCGGCAATGGTTATTGAACAGAAAGTTTATCCGATAGGAATGATTTATCTGCATATAATGGCTGCTGTCAACTATATGAGCCTTAAAAAGGTCGAAGAAGCCATGGCAAGCATTGGGAAAGCTTGGGACTTGGCAAAGCCTGATGGTTTTATAGAGCCGTTTGGCGAGCATCAAACTTTACTGCAGGGACTTATAGAAGTATATTTCAAAAAGAACGATCCTTTGAGCTATAAGAAAATCACAGACATTGCGGCAAGGTTTAATAATGGATGGGGGTACTTACATAATATGATCAATGATTCGCAGGTTGCAATGAATTTGACAACTACAGAATTTTCCGTTGCAATGCTGTACAGCAAAGGCTGGACCATGAAGGCTATAGGTGAGCACATGGGTGTATCCGACAGAACAATAGGTAATTATGTTAAAAGGATTTGCAGAAAGCTCGGAGTTAAAGGGAAAAAAGAGATAGCAGACTACATGCTAAAGTAAAACTAACTTAAAATGGTGAAAAGTATTATCGGCCGGTAAACCAATAATAATTATGTATAACAAAAATAAACAATAAAACCTAAAAATCATCTCCTATAATTTCTGTTGATCTTTTCAAATAATAAGTAGAAGAAGAATATTGTCTATTGATTTCAAACTCCATAATTTGATTTTAAAAAAAGTGCTTCGGTTTACCGGCCGATAGCAGCCAATGATTTCGAGAGGTATGGTAATGAATGCATGTAAAATGTCCAAGGTGTTAAACAGAGCTGCTGCAGGAAGAGCTTGCAGGTTCCTTTTGATAGGGACAGGGGTTTTGCTTGCAATTCTTGGACATCAGATAAGTGTGGCGCTGCTGTCGATAGCAGGCATATTGATTTTTGCATTGGCGGCCACCAAGAAGCGTATCCTCCCGGAGGGGAATAGCGTCTTAATACAATATGATTTTATCATCTCTCAATATGAGATCCGGTGGAGATATGAAGAAATAACAGAAATAGGATGGACAAGAACCAAAGGCAGAGATTGCAAGGTTCATCTTACCAAAGGCAGCAAATGCAAAACAGGGAGGGCGCCGAAGCATACGGTGGAAAGGCTTGTCAATGAAGCCCTTGAAGTTAACCCTAATATACATACAGGAATGCATGTGATGAGTAACCGGTAGGGCCAAGACTACTCTATCACGTATAAATTGCACCTCCGTTGTAAACAAAATACAAGAAACGGCGCGGCTTCGGCTGCGTCGTTTTGATATACTTTTGGTTCTACCATTGACCCCCAATAAATATATTTCAATACAAGGAGGTGCCGGTATGGAGAACCACAAAATAACCATAGATAACAGGATAAAAACAACTATTACCGATATCGTTGAGATCGACAGTTTTGATGAGGCAGAAATCAGAGCCACATTAAAAGAGGGGGCGATGATAATAAAAGGAGAGAAGCTAAACATACAGATGTTGGATCTTCAGGAGGGAACGGCCGTTATCGCCGGTACAGTCAGCTCGTTGATGTATGTGAAGGTAAAAGAAAAAGGCGAAAAAGGATTCATCGCCAGGATCATTAAATGAAAATCGAATTCACAGAGCTGATCATAGGTCAGGTACGTACCGTATTGGTGATGTTATGTGCAGGAGTCGTTACAGAATCCCTTTGGCAGATGAAGAAACGGCTGCAGGCAGCAGTCAAAACAGTTTTTTTCGATGCCTTGTTTTGGATATCTGCCGCAGTGACAGTTTCGATGTTCCTATACTACTGCGATTTCGGCAAGGTCACCGTCCATGCAGCCCTCGCGTTTTTCACAGGGCTGTTATTGTGGAAAAAAATATGCTGTGGTATAATTAACAATGTATGGGTAGAAAACGAAGAAGCAGAGAATTTAAAAACAACAGCCAAGTTATCAGCATCGAAGAAGCTAGAAAACAAAGGCTGGCCAAAAGGCAGGCAGAGAAGAAAAAAGAAGAAGAACGTATAAGATATGCTGCCAGCCAGAAGACGAGAGGGAAAATGGCCATCAGAAGAAGCCGCAACAGAAGGCGCTTTCTGATAGGCCTGGTTGTCGTGGGAATAATATGTGCCGTGACGTTTGCCATATTTGGAGTAATATCTTTGAAGAAGGAGCAAAATGAAATCAGGCAGCAGCAGGAAGCTCTCGAGAAAGAAAAAGCACAGCTGGAAAAAGAGCTGTCAGAAATAAACGATCCTGACAATTTGGAAGAACAGGCGAGAGATCAGCTGAAGCTGATCAAGAAAGGTGAATACCTTTATATTTTTCCTGAAGAAATCACAGAAGCGGGAGAAGAAGCTGAAGACGCAGCCAAGAAGGAAAAAGAATGAAGATAAAAGAGATAATCGTCGTTGAGGGACGTGATGATACCAACGCCATCAAAAAAAGTGTCGATGCCATCACAATAGAAACACATGGCTATGGTATAACAAAAGCGACTTGGGAATTAATAGAAAAAGCATATGAGGAGAAGGGGATCATAGTGTTTACCGATCCTGACCATGCGGGCGAGCAGATAAGACGCCGCATCATGGAAAAATTCCCGGATGCCAAAGAAGCTTTTCTCGATAGAAGATCGGCTAAAAAAGATGGAGACATAGGAATCGAGAACGCCTCTCCGGAAAGCATCCGAAAGGCGTTGGAAAAAGCGCGCTGCTCTATGGAGGAGAAAACCGACGGTTTTACCGTGGACGATATGATGGCCGCCGGCCTCGTGGGACAAGCAGACTCATCGGTCAGAAGACAAGCTTTGGGGAAACGACTGGGAATAGGATATGGCAACGGCAAGATATTTTTACAGCGGCTTAACAAATTCGGGATCTCAAGGGAAGAATTTGAAAAAGCACTGCAGGAGATATAAATGAAATTATACGCACCATCAACAATACAGGCTATCAAAGAGCGGCATAACTTCCAGCTCAGCAAAAGCCTCGGACAAAATTTCATAACCGACAAGAGCGTAATAGAAAAAATCGTAGAAGGCTCTGATGTGGGAGAAAACGATCTGGTCATCGAGATCGGCCCGGGAATAGGCGTGCTGACTGCGGAAGCAGCAGAATCGGCAGCTAAAGTTGTTGCCATCGAGATAGATAAGAAGCTGATACCGATCCTGGCAGAGACTCTGGAAGAATACGATAATGTGAGAGTAATAAATCAGGATATACTAAAGACAGATATAAATGAAATAATACGTGAAGAAAGAGAAAGCGGCAGCTTCTCGGGAAACGTAAAGATAATGGGCAATCTGCCATATTATATCACTACGCCTATCATCATGGGCATCCTTGAAAAGGGCGTGGAGGCCGACAGCATCACCATAATGATGCAGAAGGAAGTGGCCGACAGGATCAAGGCTTCCCCGGGAGGAAAGATATACGGTGCCATTTCCGTTGCGGTGCAGTATTACTGTGAAGTGGAACAGGTGGCATCGGTGCCAAAGGAAGTCTTTGTTCCAAGACCAAAGGTGGATTCTGCAGTTTTGAAACTGAGCATAAGAAAAGAAAGACCGGTAGAGCTTATGGATGAAAAATCATTTTTCGCATGTATAAAAGCGGGATTTGGTCAGAGACGAAAAACTCTACTCAATTCTTTAACAGGGGTAAATGGACTTGCCAAGGAAGACATAAAAGAAATTCTTGAGCAGGCAGGCGTGGAGCCGGCAAGAAGAGCCGAGACTTTGGATATAAAGGAATTTGCATCTATTGCAAACGGCGTGGCAGAACGCAGCAGGAGATAAAAGATGGAAAAGTTAAAAACATTTTGCAGCAGGAATCATGTGGTAGTGATCTTTGTGTTATCATTCCTGCTGGTTCTGATAATAGAATCACTGGGAAGACATTCTCCCGTAGAGGCAGTGCTCTTTATGGTACAGAGTCCGCTGGTATATCTGGCCAATATGGCATTGGTATTCTCCCTCTTGTCACTGTCGATGCTTGTTAAGAGAAGAGTTTTCGCCACAACGCTGCTTTCGATAGTGTGGCTGGCACTGGGCATCGTTAACGGCGTTATCCTGTCCAACAGAATGACACCGTTTACAGTTAAGGACCTGAGCAACCTCAATGAAGCGATAGCTATCGTAGAGAATTACTTCTCTGTAGGAACTGTGATCGCATTTGTTGTTGCCGTGGCAGTGCTGGTTCTGGGAATAATCATCCTCTATCGTAAAGCACCTAAAAAACCAACAGAGCTGAACTTTAAGAAGGATCTGGCGGCGGTACTCATTGTATTCATAGGAGCTTTCGGAATAATACAGGTGGGACAGAAAGTGGGAGTGCTTGATACCTTCTTCGGCAACCTGGCCATCGGTTATATAGACAACGGGGTTTGCTACAGCTTTATTATCACCTGGATGGATACAGGTATAGACAAGCCGGCAGAATACTCTGCAGAGACCATCGAAGGGATCTTCGACGAAGGTGAACTGGGAGCTGATGGCATATATACACCGGGTACGGATGATGATACCAATGCGGGTGAAACTCCCAACATCCTGTTCCTGCAGCTGGAATCATTTTTTGACCCATACTTGGTTAAGGGACTGGAGTTCTCACAAGACCCGATACCGTACTTTAGAAGCTTAACAGAAGAATACTCTTCAGGAACTCTGACGGTGCCATCCGTTGGCGCCGGAACTGCCAATATAGAGTTTGAAGTTATGACAGGCATAAGTGCTAAATTCTTCGGGCCGGGAGAATACCCGTATAAGAGCGTTCTTAAGAAGGAAACTTGTGAAACCACACCTTATGACTTGAAGCAGCTGGGATATTCCACCCATGCCATACACAATCACAGAGGCGCATTCTACTATAGAAATGTGGTTTTCGCCAATATGGGCTTCGATACATTCACATGTCTTGAGTACATGAACAATGTAATGAAGACTCCTAAGAACTGGGCCAAGGACGGCATCCTTACCGAGCAGATAGTAAGTGCACTTGAAAGCACAGAAAATCAGGACTATATATATACGATTTCAGTGCAGGGTCACGGCAGATATCCAAGCGAACAGGTCCTGCAGGAACCTGTCATCACATGCGACAAGGCAGCAACAGAAGAACAGAAGTGGAACTATGAGTACTATGTGAATCAGATCTATGAAATGGACCTTTTCATAAAAGATCTCATTGAAGTGCTGGAAAATTACGATGAAGACGTGATCCTGATAATGTATGGCGACCATCTGCCTGCCCTCGATATGACGGCAGATGATCTGACCACAGGAGATCTGTATGCATCCCAGTATGTGATATGGGACAACTTCGGATTGGCAAAGGAAGATAAAGATCTGACAACATACAACCTCACTGCCGAAGTTCTCGACAGACTGGATATTTCAGTGGGCATGGTCACCAAGTATCAGCAGAACCACAAAGACGATAAGGACTACCTCACAAATCTGGAAGCCCTCGGATATGACATGCTCTATGGCAAGCAGTATATCTACGGCGAAACAAATCCGTACGCGGCAACTGACCTGAAGATGGGTGTCAAGACCATCAAGGTCGATGAAGTGGTCCAGATCGGAGAAGATTACTATATCAAAGGACAGAACTTCACTGAATACAGCAAGATATCCCTTGACGGCAAGATACTCGACACTGTATATCTGGGACCGACAATATTGGCTCTTCAGGAAAAGGTCGACCCTGAAGATGCGGCCAAGATGAAGGTAAGCCAGGTGGAAAAGAACAAGGAAGTACTCAGTACGACAGAATAAGCCAAGATAATGTTAAGCAATACAGAGACAACTGCGTATTACGGGCAGTTGTCTCTTTAAATAAAGGAGAGTATCCGGAAAGGACTTCAGTATGAAAATCAAAGTTCCAACGCTGGAAACAGAAAGGCTCATCCTCAGGATGTGGAATAAAAAAGATGCTCCTGAGCTTTATGAATACGCGAAAAATCCCAACGTGGGACCCCATGCCGGCTGGAAGCCTCACGAATCTGTTTATGAGTCAAAGGCTATAATCACACAGCTGTTCCTCACAAACATGTGCTGGGCCATAGTAGACAAGCAAAGCGGTAAAGTGATAGGAAGCATCGGTTTGGAAGAAGACAAATTCAGACCCGGCATCAAGAGCAAAGAGCTGGGTTATTCCCTTTCGGAAGATCACTGGAAGAAAGGCATCATGACAGAGGCGGCCAAGCGCGTCATAAGACACGCCTTCGACGACCTTAAGCTGGAGCTGCTGATGATAAAGACAGGCGATGCCAACCATAGAAGCCGGAGAGTCATCGAAAAATGCGGATTCACATACGAAGGTACTCTCAGGAGCGCATATCTTATGTTTGACAGATCCATAAGAGAAGTAAGATGCTACTCCATGCTCAAAGAAGAATACAAAACTTTGTTGGATGAAAACAAATTATAGAAAAATAATTTGTGCACAACACATAAAAAATTTTAAAAACCTATTGACAGAAATGCGCCCTTGATGTAGTCTAAAACAAGACGTTGCAAGGGCTTGGCTTTTGTGACGTTAATAATTATAACAGGAGTAAGAAAATGACCAAAAGATTGAATGAAGCAGTAGAAATAAGATGGCACGGAAGAGGGGGCCAGGGTGCTAAGACAGCATGCCTGCTTCTGGCTGACGTTGCTTTCAGTTCCGGCAAACACGTGCAGGGATTTCCTGAATACGGCCCTGAAAGAATGGGCGCACCTATTACTGCATACAATCGAATTACAGACGAGCACTGTAAGGTACATTCCAATATATATACACCGGATTACGTTGTAGTTGTAGATGAAACATTGCTCAAGTCAGTGGATGTTGCCAAGGGGCTCAAGGAAACGGGAGCACTGATCATAAATACTAAGAAAGCCCCTGAAGAAATCAGACCTATGCTCAATGGGTATAAAGGCAGAGTCTGCGTAGTAGATGCCGAAAAGATCTCAATGGAAACGCTGGGTCGAAACTTCCCGAACACACCGATGCTGGGTGCGGTCGTTAAGGTGAGCAACGTTATCGATCAGGACAGATTCATCAAAGACATGAGAGAATCCTTCGAAAATAAGTTTGTCAACAAAGAAAGCGTAGTTGAAGGAAACATGAAAGCGTTAGTTAAATCCATGGAAGAAGTGAAGGTAGGATAATGAAGACAAAAGCTAAAGATATCAACGAAAAGATCACCTGGCAGGAAGTCACCACAGGTGCAGAAATATACGAGCCGGCCACATCCCTTCTGGTGGAAACAGGCGACTGGCGAGTTATGAGACCGGTATTTATAGAAGACAAGTGCAAGCACTGCATGCTTTGCGTTCCGTTCTGTCCTGACAGTTCCATTCCTGTGAAGGATGGCAAGCGTGAGGACTTTGACTTCATGCACTGCAAAGGCTGCGGAATATGCGTCAAGGTATGCCCGTTCGACGCGATAGATTTTGTAAAGGAGGAAAAGTAAATGGCAAAGAGAGACAGAATGTCCGGCAACGAAGCTGTGGCAATGGCCATGAAGCAGATCAACCCGGACGTCATGGGAGCTTTTCCTATCACACCGTCAACTGAGATCCCTCAGTATTACTCACAGTACATAGCCGATGGCGAAGTTGATACTGAATTCGTAGCCGTAGAGTCCGAACACAGTGCCATGTCAGTTTGCATCGGTGCATCTGCAGCGGGAGCAAGAGCTGTTACAGCGACATCATCAGCAGGACTTGCGTACATGTGGGAACTGCTCTATGTAGCCGCTTCAGCGAGACTGCCGATCACCATGGCTGTAGTCAACAGAGCGCTGACAGGACCTATCAATATCAACAACGACCATTCAGACTCCATGGGAGCAAGAGACTCCGGATGGATCCAGATATATGCCGAAACCAACCAGGAAGTATATGACAACTATGTACAGGCAATGCCTATCTCAGAAACCATCAGACTTCCTATCATGATATGTCAGGATGGATTCATCACAAGTCACGGCGTTTCAAACATCGAGCTGATGGAAGACGAAGAAGTCAAGAACTTCGTTGGGGAATACAAACCTGAGAACTATCTGCTGAAGCATGAAAATCCGCTGGCAGTAGGACCTTACGGGATTTCACCATACTACATGGAAGTGAAGAGATCCCAGGCCCAGGCCATGAAGGATGCGATGCCTATCATATTGGATGTAGCCAAGAGATTCGAAAAGATCACAGGACGTAAGTACGGATTCTTCGAAGAATATATGATGGACGACGCTGAAGTTGCTCTGGTAGTTATCGGCTCATCTGCAGGAACAGGTAAGGAAGCCGTAGACAGACTGAGAGCAGAAGGTAAGAAGGTGGGGCTCATCAAGCTGAGAGTCTTCAGACCTTTCCCTCGCGTACAGCTGGCAGAAGCCATGTGCAAGGTAAAGGCCGTAGCCATCATGGACAAGGCAGAAAGTTTCTCCAACAGCGGCGGTCCGCTTTTCAATGAAGCGAGAAACTCCCTCTATGACCTGAAGGATAAACCTTATGCTATCAACTATATCTACGGTCTGGGCGGCAGAGACATCACCGTTGAAAGCTACTATGAAATTTTCAATGACCTGTTCATCATAAGCGAAACAGATGATCCGGGCGACGTATACAGATACGTAGGCGTTAGAGACTCACGTTTCGAAGACGGTGGCTTTGACCATAAGAAATATGAAGACTAATTTCGCAGAACAGGAAAATCAGGAGAAATACTATGGCATATAATTTAAAGAAAGAAGTAGAAAAGCCGGAAAGACTGGCGGGCGGACACAGGCTATGTGCCGGCTGCGGTGCCGGCGTTGCCGTAAGAGGTGTGCTTAGAGCACTGGAACCTGAAGACAAGGCAGTCATCACCAATGCGACAAGCTGCCTGGAGGTTTCCACATTCATGTATCCTCATACGGCTTACTATGACAGCTTCATACATACGGCATTTGCCAACGGTGCAGCCACCATGTCAGGTGTAGAAGCTGCATACAAGGCGCTGAAGAAGAGTGACAAAGTTCAGGACAACTTCAAGTTCATCGCTTTTGGCGGAGACGGCGGAACTTACGATATCGGTATCCAGTCACTGTCGGGAGCAATGGAAAGAGGCCACGATATGGTTTATGTATGCTACGACAACGAAGCGTACATGAATACAGGTATCCAGAGATCTTCATCAACGCCTAGATTCGCAGATGCGACCACATCACCTGCAGGTGAAACCATCCCGGGAAAGATCCAGAACAAGAAAGATCTGACTGCCATCATCGCGGCTCACAATATCCCGTATGCGGCGCAGACTACACTCATAGGAAACTTCAAGGATCTCCACGAGAAATCATATAAGGCCATCTATACAAAGGGTCCTTGCTTCCTCAATATACTGGCACCATGCCCTAGAGGATGGAGATATGAAGCCGAAGATCTGGCGGAGATCTGCCAGCTGGCAGTAGATACATGTGTATGGCCGATGTATGAGATCGTAGAAGGCGAGTGGCGACTCACATACGAGCCTAAGAAGAAAGTACCTGTTGAAGAATTCCTCAGAAAACAGGGAAGATTCAACCACATGTTCAAGCCTGGACAGGAATGGATGATAGAAGAAACACAGAAGTATGTTGACGACCAGTGGGAAAAACTGCTGGCAAAATGTAAATAACCAATACAGCGGGCGGCGCAGTAGTACCGTCCGCTTTTGCACATTTTGAAATATGTGAAAATCGTGCACGATGCATATAAAGTCTTTGCATTTATATATAAGCTAGAGTAAAATATGAATTAACACGGAAGGTAAAGAAGAGGGCAATTATTATGGAAAAGAAAATCATGTTAGGTAATGAGGCCTTTGCCAGAGGTGCGTACGAAGCAGGTGTCAAAGTGGTATCTTCATACCCGGGAACACCTAGTACAGAAGTGACAGAAAATGCCGCCAAGTATGACGGCATCCATGTTGAGTGGGCACCCAATGAAAAGGTCGGCGTGGAAGTTGCTATAGGAGCATCAGTTGGCGGAGTTCGTTCCCTGTCATGTATGAAGCATGTGGGACTCAACGTTGCAGCTGACCCGTTCTTCACAGCAGCATACACCGGCGTGACAGGCGGAGCAGTTATCCTGGTGGCAGATGACAACGGGTGTCACTCCAGCCAGAACGAACAGGATTCAAGATATTACGGCAAAAGTGCAGGAGTTCCTGTGCTTGAACCTGCCAATGCCCAGGAATGTAAGGACTATCTGAAGCTGGCGTATGAGATCAGTGAAAAGTACGACACAGTAGTTCTCCTCCGTTCCAACACAAGAATATCCCATTCAAGGGGCATCGTTACCCTGGGGGAAAGAACAGAAAAAGAACGTATCCCTTATGTGAAGAATATACAGAAGTACGTGGCAATGCCTGCAATGGCCAAGAAACTCCACGTTGCTCAGGAAAAGAGAATGGCTCAGATCGCTGAAGATTCCAATACCATGGAATACGACGGCATACGCCTCAACTCTGTAGAAATGAACGATACATCCATCGGTATCATCACAAGCGGTATCTGCTACCAGTACGTCAAGGAAGCTCTTCCTGAGGCAAGCGTACTGAAGATGGGCATGATCAATCCTCTTCCGCTGGATCTGATCAAAGACTTCGCATCCAAGGTAGATAAGCTTTACATGATCGAAGAAGGAGATCCTTTCTTCGAGGAACAGCTGAAGGCTGCAGGAATAGAATTTGCCGGCGGCAAGGAAATGTTCACCATCCAGGGTGAATACAGCGGCAACATGATCAGGAAGGCCTTCGGAAAACCTGTTGCGGAAACAGTGTCCATAGACGATGCACCGGGCAGACCTCCGCTCCTTTGCGCAGGATGTCCGCACAGAGGACTTTTCCACGTGCTGAGCAAGCTGAAGAAGACAGTTCTGGGAGATATCGGATGTTATACTCTGGCATCTCTGCCTCCTACATCTTCGATGGATACCTGCCTTTGCATGGGAGGATCCATTTCCATGGCACATGGATTTGAAATGGCGACTGAAACCAGCGATCACGTTGCTGTACTGGGAGACTCAACATTCTTCCACTCAGGCATCACAGGTCTGATCAATATGAACTACAACGGAGCTAAAGGAACCGTGATCATCCTGGATAACCGTATCACAGGAATGACAGGCCACCAGCAGAACCCTGCATCGGGAAAGAACGCTCGTGGTGAAGAAGCTCCTGCCATAGATATAGCAACACTTGTTAAGGCATGCGGCGTTAAGAACGTAGTGGAAGTAGATCCGTTCGACATCAAGGCTGTTGAAGAGATCGTCAAGACTGAAACTGCAAGAGAAGAGCTCAGTGTTATCATCACCAAGAGACCTTGCGCTCTCATCGTTAAGCAGCCGGATATCCCGTACATAGTTACTGACAAGTGCAAGAACTGCAAGATGTGCATGAAGATAGGATGTCCTGCCATCGAAGAAAAGGACGGCAAGCCTTATGTGGTTCCTGACAGATGCGTTGGCTGCGGACTTTGCGCTACAGTATGTCCGTTCGACGCTATTGAAGCAGTAGAAGACGGAAAGGGGGCGAAATAAATGACTAAGACCAACATACTCATCGTTGGAGTAGGCGGACAGGGAACACTTCTTGCCAGCGTACTTCTTGGAAATCTCGCCCTGGCCAAGGATCTCGACGTTAAGCTCAGTGAAGTACACGGCATGGCCCAGAGAGGCGGAAGCGTTGTGACTCACGTTAAGATAAGCGAAGAAGGTGTCAATTCACCTCTCATCGAAGAAGGCGATGCAGACGTTATCATCGCATTCGAAGAGCTGGAAGCATACAGATGGCTGCCGTACCTTAAAAAAGGCGGAACCATGTATGTGAACACACAGCAGTGGCTGCCTATGCCGGTGGTTATGGGTCAGGCTAAATACCCTGAAAACATCGGTGAAACCCTGGCGGCCAACGCCGGTAAGGTCAAGGCTTTTGACGCACTGAAGATCGCAGAAGAATGCGGCTCCGTAAAAGCAGTTAACGTAGTTCTGCTGGGAGCAGCATCAAACGATCTGCCGTTTGAAGAAGAAGCCTGGATCAAGGTGATAGAAGAGAACGTTAAACCTAAATTCATCGACCTGAACAAGAAGGCATTTGAATTGGGTAGAAACGCATAGATCAAAACGAAAGGAAGATTCAACATGATTTGGAACAAAGAAATGGAATGTGCAGACCGCGAAACGATGCAGGCGCTGCAGCTGGAGAAGTTACAGAAGACAGTAAAACACGCGTACGATAACGTACCGCACTACAAAGAAGCCTTTGATGCGGCAGGTGTTAGCCCGGAAGACATCAAGTCTCTGGATGACATCAGAAAGATTCCGTTTATAACTAAGGAACATATTGCAGCTAACTACCCAACAGGCCTTTTTGCTGTTCCACATAAAGATATCATGAGAATACATGCGTCCTCCGGAACAACAGGCAAGCCTAAGATCGTTGGATACACTCAGGGCGACCTTGATATGTGGGGCGAATGCGTAGCAAGAGGATTTGCTATGGCGGGAGCAGATAAGGAATCTGTTATTCAGGTAGCTTACGGTTACGGTCTGTTCACAGGCGGTCTCGGTGCACATATCGGTGCAGAAACCATGGGGGCAATGGTAATCCCTATGTCAAGCGGTAACACTCAGAAACAGCTGATGTTCATGCAGGATATGCAGAGTGACGTCCTTTGCTGTACTCCATCATATGCCCTGACCATCGCTGAGCAGGTGGAAAAGGCAGGTCTGGTACCGGGCAAAGACATCAAGCTTAAAGCCGGCGTTTTTGGAGCTGAACCTTGGACTCAGGCAATGAGAGATTCCATCGAAGCAAAACTGGGACTGAGAGCCCACGATATTTACGGACTTTCCGAAATCATGGGACCCGGAGTATCCATGAGCTGTGAATACAACTGCGGTATGCACGTACAGGAAGACTACTTCTACATGGAAGTTGTGGATCCTGACACACTGGAACCTGTACCTGACGGCGAAAAGGGTGAACTGATCATCACGACCCTTGGCAAAGAGGGTATGCCTCTGATAAGATACAGAACAAGAGATATCTGCTATTTGATGAGAGAAAAGTGTGAATGCGGCAGAACAACAGTCAGAATGAGCCGTGTATTCGGAAGAACAGATGACATGCTCATCATCAGAGGAGTCAACGTATTCCCTTCACAGGTAGAAACAGTTATTGCCAAGTTCGATGAACTTACTGTAAACTATAAGCTGTACGTAGGAAGAGAAAACAATACAGATACTTTCGAACTGGCAGTTGAGCTGGCTGAAAACCTTGAGATCGAAGATATCGCATTCGTAGAAGATCTCAGAAAGAGGATCGACAGAGCATTGAGAGACATGCTGGGCATCGGATGCAAGATCACGCTTCTCAACGCAGGAACTCTGCCTAGAAGTGAAGGTAAGGCAGTAAGAGTTGAAGACACAAGAAAGCTTTAGTTGTTCATTGATAGGAGGGAACGCAAATGTTAGTTAAACAGGTATCTATATTCGTAGAAAACACTACAGGAAGACTTGCAGATATCACTAAGATATTGGCGGATAACGGTGTTGATCTGAAGGCAAGCACCATCGCTGACGCAGCAGATTTCGGTATCTTAAGATGTATCGTTGAAGATGCTGAAGCAGCTAAGAAGATCCTCAATGAAAAGGGATTCAATGCAAGCATTTCAGAAGTTATAGCTGTATCTTTGGAAAACAAGGCCGGCGGCTTCCACAAGGTACTGCAGATCCTGGCTGATGAAGGCGTTGGAGTAAAATATATCTACTCAACCATCAAGTCAGCTGTAGGTGAAGCTGTTATCATGCTCAAAGCCGCAGACAACGCTAAGGCTATCGAGGTGCTCAAAGCTAAGGGCGTTAAGCTTGTTTCCATCGACGATGTGAAATAAGAGGAATATAAAAATCAATGAAATCTACCCGTAAAGAAACCCGAAAAAGAAAGAAGGCTCCTTTAGGGCTTGGAAGAAAAATAATACTGGTAATTTGTCTGATCGTTTTTCTGGGATCTGCCGGAGTGCTTCTGGATTACTACATCAACGGTCTTAAAGAACAGAATGCTCTCACCGGGCTGAACGACCTTAAGGCAGCCGGACAAGATCTTATTACAGACAAGGGAACTGTTGTTGCCGAATATGCAGAGCTGTATAAGGCCAACAGCGACATAATAGGCTGGGTGAAGATCGAGGGAACTAAGATCGACTATCCTGTAATGCAGACCCAAAACGATCCGGAGTATTACCTCCACCGCAGCTTTGATGAGCAGTCTGCCGATTCAGGCACACCTTTTATGGATGCAGCCAGCGATATTTTCGTGCCAACATCCAACTTCCTTGTGTATGGGCACAACATGAAGAACGGCACCATGTTCCACGATCTGCTGAAATATGAAAAAAAAGATTTCTATGAGGAACATAAGACTTTTGAGTTCGATACCATATACAAAGGCGGCCAAGGTAAATATGAGGTAATTGCAGCGGCATATTCCAAGATATACTCCAAGGACTCCAAGAAATTCAAGTATTATCAGTATGCTGATATCACGACGGAAGAAGAGTTCAACGAGTATGTGAGTGGGATAAAGGCATTGTCCATATACGATACCGGCGTGACCGCGGAATATGGCGATCAGCTTGTGACCTTATCCACGTGCGCATATCACACGGACGAAGGAAGGTTTTTCGTGGTGGCCAAAAGGGTGGATGCCAAACAGGTAAAGCCGCAGTAGCGGGCAGAACACAACAAATCATGGATTTTCAAAGAAGCCGTTTATACGGCTTCTTTTTGTGGGGTGATCTAGTTTACTTTTTCATTTTACGTTCATTTTACGTTGACAAACCGAAAAAAGAAGATATAATAGTGATATCAAAATGATATCACTATTTTTTGCTATAGAATTCAATGACTAGCAGGAGGTATAAGATGGAAAGAGAAACAAGCACAGCGAACATCAACATCGTAGAAAAAGAACTGAGACCGATGCCGGGCATGGTAGTGCTCATATTGGGCATCTTGGGCTGTTTGATATGTATTGCTCTGTGTATCATCGGAGCAGCTTTGATGGGTTATATGTATGGAGCATTACCTGTAATCGTGCTGATTTTAGGTATCTTGGGAATTATAGTGATCCCGATCCTTTTCTGCGGTCTCAAGATCGTCAATCCTAACGAAGCCCTGGTGCTGACATTGTTCGGTAAATACCACGGCACCATCAAGAAAGATGGATTTTATTTCGTAAATCCGTTCTCAACAGGATTCAATCCTACGGCAGCAGGTGTTTTGGAAGAAGCTTCCGATGCGGTTCTTGACACCAAGAAAAAGGCAGGCGCCAAGAAGACCACAAGCAAGAAGGTCTCCACCAAGACCATGACCCTCAATAACGCGCAGCAGAAGGTAAACGATGTGCAGGGAAACCCTATCATCATCGGATCCGTAGTTATCTGGAAAGTTGCCGATCCAACCAAGGCAGTATTCAACGTTGAGAACTATTTCGAATACCTGTCCACCCAGTGTGATTCGACCATAAGAAACACTGCAAGACTTTATCCATACGACAGCATGGAAGGCGATGATGATGAGATGACTCTCAGAGGATCAAGCCTTGAAATCGCAGAAAAGATGAAAGCAGAACTGCAGGAAAAAGCAAATGATGCAGGTATCCAGATCCTTGAAGTAAGGATAACACATTTGGCATATTCAGAAGAAATAGCGGCAGCCATGCTCAAGAGACAGCAGGCAGCGGCAACCATCGCAGCCAAGGAACAGATCGTTGAAGGTGCCGTTGGCATGGTGAAGATGGCGCTGGAAAAGCTGGAGGGTGATGAACTTATCGTTCTGGACGACGAACGAAAGGCAGCAATGGTGTCCAACCTGCTGGTAGTCCTTTGCGGAGACAAGGATGCACAGCCCATCGTAAACAGCGGAAGCATCTACTAAAGGGGTGCTGATGTGGCAGGCGATATAAAGAAGAGAGAAGAACAGCTGCAGGAGCGGCTCGAGAAACTCAAGTCCATGGAGGACGAGATAAAGAAAAAAGAGAAGGCCATCAAGGATAAGGAAAAGGCAAAGAAGCAGATGGTCTTGAGGCTTTCACCGAGCCTTTGGAATGAGATCGCTGCTTGGGCCGAGGACGACTTCAGATCCATAAACGGGCAGGTGGAGTATCTGCTCAGTGAATGTGTGAAGAACAGAAAAAAGGGGTAAGAGAATAGATATGAACAGACGTCATGAAGGCGTCTGTTTTTTTGCGGATTTTGCAGTCAAACGGTTTAAGCAACAGGAAATGGTTGAAAATTTTCTGGAATTTTTTATAAAAGTACTCTTTGTATTCCGGGGTTGGCAGTATATAGTATAGCAATCAAAAAGAAGATGGGGGTATAGTGTAATGAAAAAAAGCAACACGAGTAAAAATCCACGGCTTGCCGGCAGATGGCTTCTGCGTATGGTCATTGTCATGACTTGCATGTTCACGTTTGCCATGTCTGCAACTGCCTTTGCATCAGGTACAACTACGGTGGATGATGCTACTGCAGATAACTGGGTAACGCTGAATTACGATGCGAGTGAAGGAAGAACGACCAAGAATGACGGACGCATCTGGACGGACAAGTCGGTTTATGATGGAAATGCCAAGGTCCTTAAAAACCAAAGCGACTTCATCGAAATCGCCAAAAGTGCAAATGCCAACTTCTTGGTAGGACTTTCTGCACTTTCCTCAACCATGTCTGTTGATGGCGTTACGGAGAAACCGCTTGATATTATCATGGTACTGGATGTTTCCGGCTCCATGGCTGAGAGCATGGGTTATGAGAAGATCTATGCTGAGGCCATGACATACCAAGGGGATTATTATATTCAGAGAAATAATGGTTATACAAAACTGAGCTACGGTAACCGCGGGTGGTATTACGAAGCCGATCGGCGCAATGTCTATATAACCCCAAAGACCGGTGCAAGCGACACATCTTCAAATTCCATACAAGTGTATAGAGCAGTTTCCAAGATGAAAGCTTTGGAAACATCGGTAAATGCATTTGTTGACAAAACCAAGGAAATGAATTCGAAGATCACAGACGCGTCCAAACAGCACCGTATCGCGCTGGTCAAATTCTCTGGAAATAAGAGCAATAACATAGGCAACACCACATACGTCAGTGGTGGACACACATATAACCACAGCCAGACAGTAAAAGAATTTGCTGCTGTTACTGCTGCCAATGTGAACAGCTTCCATGCTGCTGTAGAGTCTCTGAACCCTGCAGGAGCTACGCGTGCCGATAACGGACTTGATGTGGCTAAAGGAGTTATGGGAAGTGCCCGTGACAATGCACAGCCCGTTGTAATCTTCTTTACTGATGGTGTGCCCACTTCTTTCAGCGGATGGAATGCAGACGTAGCAAATGCTGCAATTGGTCATGCCAAAAACATGAAAGATAACGGCGCCTGGATCTATTCCGTAGGCGTTTTTGAAGAAAGTGCCCTCACAGGCGGTAATTTGAACAATTACATGAACGCTGTATCAGGCAATTATCCGAAAGCAACCGGATACACCGGCAATACGATGGGCGCTCGCGTTGCAGGCGGCGATTATTATAGTATTGCCGATGATGCCGCCGGCCTTGAAGCTATCTTTGAGGCTATTGCTGCCGAAATTTCCGGCAAGTCAGCTGCCGTACCGACTCATGTTGATGAGGGTTACGATGCAGCAAAAGGCGGCTATATTACTTTTGTAGATAAGCTTGGAGATTACATGGAAGTGACGTCTTTCAACTCAGTTGTGTATGGAGGTGTTGAATACAAGAATACTCTTTCAGACACTGCATGGGAGGCGGCCGGTAATGATACCGATGTTTTCGCCAGTGATCTCAAAGTGATAAATGATCTGGGTGAAGAAGTATCGATCGGCGCTGTAGTTGTTACGATTGAGCGTTCAGAAGATGCGCGCACAGGTGATACGATCACTGTCAAAGTTCCTGCGGCACTTGTCCCGCTGACATACTACAATGTGGCAGTAAGTGACGAGGGGGCCATCACAGAACGCATACCGACTACACCTATCCGTGCTTTTTATGAAGTAAGCGTGAAGGCGGAAGTGGATGATTTGTTGGCAAACCCCGATGCTGATATGAAAGCATATCTTGCCGCTCATACTGATAAAGATGGAAAAGCCGTTTTCTATTCCAATGCATATGATGCTGACAACAATGCTGAAATAGGTTCAACAGTAGCAAGCTTCGTTCCGTCAAAAACAAATGATATGTACTTCACAGTAGAAGATACTTATATTTTCCGGGATGAAGCGTGCACCATACCGGTAACAAGGCTCGATGAAAGCGCGACATATTATTATCAGCGTGTATACTATGTCAAAAGTGATACACCTATAGCTCCTAAGTATGAAACAGTTGCATTTCCTGCTTCTATTCTGAGAAATGTAGAGTATGCTTTCAATGAAGATGGGCAGCTTTATGTTAAGGCCGGCACAGGCAGATACACACTTGCAGATGCTGCAGATACTGCCAAGGGTCGTGGTGCCAATAAGACTGAAACTGCTTCCGAGGCAGCAGCACCGCGTTGGGAGAACTGGAATGTACCGGGAGCAGCAGTATCAGTACACCTGGGAAACAACGGCATTTTGAAGAAAGCTGTTGCGGGAACTCTGGCCATCTCAAAGGAGGTAGTTGTTCCCGAGTGGAGTGAAATCGATGCCGCAAATAAGGAGTTCTCGTTCGAAATCGCTTTGACAAAGGGCGGCGCAGCCCTTGAGGGAACTTTCAAAGCACAGGTAAAAGATGTTGAAGGAAAGAATGTTGGCGACGGGATCAATGTTGTAACTGATAGTGAAGGCCATGGGACTGTAATATTAAAGGGTGGACAGACTCTTTACATCTATGGTCTGCCCGAAGGGACCGAATATAAAGTGCGGGAAACAGGTGTTGCAGGCGGATTTAAACAGACAGCTCCGGCAGACGACCGTGGTCAGCCTGTAAGTGCAGAAGGCACGATAGATGCAGGTGAAACGCCTACGGTATCCATCGTAAACGAATATGTTTGTAGTGATATAACCGTTGACACAGGGGCAAATGCTTTTATCACTAAGGTGTTTGAAGGCCGCCAATGGCTTGAAGCGGATACATTCAGCTTTGAGATGAGCGTTGCAGAAGACAGTGCAGATAACACGCCGATGCCTGAAAAGGCAGTAAACGGTGTTGCTGCTGTAACCGTAGGCAAACCTGATGATGGAAATACAGCTGCAGTTGATTTTGGCTCCATTGTTTTTACAAAACCGGGTGTGTACAGATATGACATTACCGAAATCAAAGGGAACATACCAAATGTAACATATGACGGGCATACTGCTGAATTGATCGTTACTGTAAAAGATAATGGTCTTGGCAAGCTGGCTGCATCAACCGAGGTCGAGGGAGCGACATTTATCAACACTTATGAAGCCGAACCAACGGCTGAACGGTTTGAAGGAACAAAGGAAATGGCAAATCGTGATCTTGCTGCCGGCGAATTCGAATTTGTTCTCGCTTACGCAGCCGATCCTGCAAAGAGCTCCATCTCAACTGTTACGAATGATGGAAATGGTAATGTATCATTCAATGAGCAGTCTTATACACCGGAAGTTCTGGCTGAATTGGTTGAACGCGGTTACGCGACCAAAGCAGTTGATGGCATGATCGATACATACACGATCAGCTACATCGCGTTCGAAAAAGCAGGTGATAGTGACAGCGTTACTCATACAGAATCCACATTTGCATTCACAGTAACAGTAACAGATGAAGGAACCGGCAAACTGACCTCAGAGATCAATTACCCTGAGACAGGTCTTGCGTTCAAAAATGAATACAAGGCAGCTCCAATTGAATACAACGTTAAGGGGCTCAAGGTTCTTAACAGTGAGGATGGATCGACTCCGGCCGGCATTGAGGGCAAATTCACCTTTGAGCTGGCAGCCATAACAGAAGGAGCACCTCTGCCTCAAAATACGAAGGCCACAAACGATGCCCTTGGCAATGTGGACTTTGGATCTATCCAATTCAACCTCTCAGACTTGGAAGAAGGTGAACAGGATAACGTTCGCACGAAGACATTTGAATACTCTGTGACAGAAACAGGAAGTGCTCCCGGAGTGAGTAACGATCCTGCTGCAACAAAGACATTCAGCATCACGGTAAATGACGACGGCAAAGGAAATCTGGTGGCTGTAGCAGATCCGGCCGAAGGTCCTGTATTCACTTTCAGGAATACTTATGAAGCCGCTGAGACAACACTGATAGTTGCTCCGGAAAACCCTGTTTCACCGACAGACCCTGAAGAGCCAAAGGATCCTACAACTAAGACA
>CAYTVH010000023.1:0-22886 GCA_964441805.1 uncultured Oscillospiraceae bacterium
GAAGAACCGGCAGAACCGGGCTTCTGGTCAAAATACGGCAGCTTATTCGTCATCGCTGCGGCATTTATCCTTTTGATGGCAGCTATGTTCGCATATGCCAATATGATCCCGAGGCAGGTAACTGCCACCATAGACGGTCAAAAGATTAGCGTTGTGACAAAAGAGTATACAGTTAAGGGCTTCCTTGAGGAACAGGAGATCCCGTACTATGAGGAAGACTATATCTCGACTCCGCCGGAAGGTTTCATATATGACGGAATGAAGCTGGAAATGGTACATGCTACAGATTTTCAGGTCACTGCAGATGGGGAGACAGTAAGTTACAAGTCTTTAGAGACTACGGTAGGACAAGCTCTTGATGATGTGGGAGTCAAAGTGAGAAGCAGAGACATATTGACCCCTAAATCGCAGACCGAGCTTAAGCAAGACATGAAGATCGTTATCAAGAGAGTTGAGATCAAAAAGAAGACCGTGACCGAAAAAGTTCCATTCAAGATCATCGAAAAAGACGATACCAACATGAATGAAGGGGAGACAAAGGTAGTCAAGGAAGGAAAAAACGGCAAAGATAAGGTTACCTATGAGATCAAATATATAGACGGTAAGGAAGCATCAAGAAAAGAGCTCAAGAGGGAGACCGTTGAGAAAAAAGTCGACAAGGTGGTAGCCAACGGTACAAGAATCAACTACAATGGCAAGTCTTACAGCAGGAAACTGGTGGTCAAAGCTTATTCTTACACCGGTGGAGGAACTACTGCCATGGGTACCCGCGCCAGAGTGGGTGAAATCGCTGTAGATCCCGGCGTTATTCCCCTTGGGACCAATGTTTACATCGAAGGTGTCGGTGCCAGGCGTGCAGAGGATACAGGCGGCAACATCAAGGGCAATACCATAGATATATATATGAACACCCAGGCGGAATGCATAAGATGGGGCGTCAGATATGTGACCATTTACATAGAATAAAACAAGGAGGATGTGCTTAGCACAACCTCCTTTTCATATGCAAAGATCCGCGTTTTCGCGATGCCAAAGGCTTGTCCCGATGCCTAAGGGACGGTCACTGTCTCAAATGTTTTTTGATGAGATCTGCAAACATTTCGGCGTCGTCTTTGGAAGTGAATATTCCTCGGGCAGAAACCTTGTTGCCGCCGCCCTTTCCTTTGTAGAATGATGCGTATTCTTTTACCAGTGAACCGCAGTCGATACTGCCGTCGGAAACCAGTATATATGAAGTGTCCTTGATGGAATACAGCATGATCAGCCCTTTGCAGCTGCCCATGTAGCGTTTGGCCATATTGAACACATCATCCAGTGAAAGCTGCTCCACTTCGTGAACAAATACATTGTCTTCGGAGGCTTCCATCCGGGCATCAAGTTTGGCGCACTCGTTATCTATGAAAGCTTTTTTGATATGGGAAAGCTCGCTTTTCGCTTCGGCAAGCTTCTCTTCCTGGACCTTGAGCTTTGCAGGAAAGTCCTCTATAGAGGAAGAGTATCTGTTGGAAAGCTCAGTGAGTATATTATGTTTGGCGTCATAGTCCTTGAGGGCGCGCTCGCCGGCTTCGCAGTATATCCTGAACATTCCCTTGTAGTTTTCCACCTTATATATCTTGATAAGACCTACTTGTCCGGCAGTGGCAGGGTGAGTGCCGCAGCATGCAACACAGTCGGCGGCATTGTCCACTGAACCGACAGAAACAATAGTTATGTCCTCATCGAAGGCTAAAGCCTTTCGGAGCGGCAGCTTCTCGGCCTCTTCACGGGAGTCAAAGTGCATAACGGTTACAGGTGCATCGGACCAGATCACCTTGTTGGCCGCAAGCTCTGCAGCCAGTGCGTCTTCATAAGTGATTTCCTTGACCTTAGGATCTTCTTCCAGACTTATGTCGATGGTCATGTAGTCCTGCCCCATATGGAATCCGCGATTCACACCTCCGAACATGGCGAAAAAGATTCCTGACAAGATATGTTCTCCGCAGTGGCGCTGCATGTTATCGAACCTTCTTTTCCAGTCAAGGGTGCAGTGGACGGTCCGGCCGGGCGAGAGTTGTAAGTCCGTGCTGCTGTCGGGAATCTCTGACGAAGGGAGTTTAATGGTATGATAAACTTCATCATCCTTTTCCTGAACATCGATGACTTCATATTCGCCGATATTTCCCAGGTCGCAGCTTTGACCGCCGCCTTCAGGAAAGAACGCTGACCGGTCAAGGGTGATGATATGGTTATTTCCATCGTGGGAAACAGAGGTTATGTGCGCATCCCATTCTTTGATGTATCTGTCGTTCTGATATAATCTTGTTGTTTTCATTTTTGATATGTACTCCTACATGAAATATATTGTTGCTATATAAAAGTTTATATAGAAGCCACAAAAAAGTCAAATCAAACCGTAAAAAAATCAAAATTATTGCGGTTGATCCTGTATTTATTTGTTTTTTATGCAAAAAGATTGTGGTATAATTAACACAACGATTTGATATGAAACTAATTTGCTGTTATTTGGACAGTCGTATCATGAATAGAATGCATATAAGAATTCTGTGAGGTGGGACATGAAGAGCAAATTGGTAGATATCATGATCATAGGGATATTGGCATTGACTGTAGTACTGATCCCTGAGACTAAGGATGCAGTAATGTATGTTTGGGAGTCTGCGGACAGACCTTTGGTAGTCATCGACGCCGGTCACGGAGGTATCGACGGCGGGGCAGAAGGCAGCGATGGCACTTTGGAAAAGGATATCAATCTGGCGATAGCATTGAAACTGCGAGACTTTCTTGAAAAAGAAGGCATCAAGGTCATAATGACGAGAACTGAAGATGAAGGGCTATACGCAGATGACCAGCAGGGCGCCATACGAAGTCTTAAAACCAGCGATATGTACGCACGTAAGCAGATAATGGATGACAGTGAAGCAGATTTGATAGTAAGTATTCACTTGAATAGTTTCACTCAAGATACAACTGTTAAAGGTGCGCAGGTTTTTTATCCATCTGAAGGGGACTCTCTCATCGTTGAAAACAGCAAACGTGCTGCTGAAATAATCCAGGAAGAATTCAATGAAAACGTCAATACCGACAAAAAAAGAAGCGAGCTGGGAAAGAATGATGTATTCATTCTTCAAAATATTTCAAGACCGATAGTTATAGCAGAATGTGGATTTTTATCCAACGAAGAGGACTTGAATGATCTGAAAAACAAGAAACATCAAGAAAAAATTTCCAAATCGTTAGAAGCCAGTATTTGCAAGTATTTAAGGCAAAATGGAAACAAAACCCAGTAAAATCACGGAAATTCTTGTATACATATCAACTTCAAAATAACGGACGAACAACCTGTGGATAAGTTCGTATTAAAAAAAGAACTTGACACCTGTAAACGTTGAAATTTCAACAAAAAGTTTTTTCAACTAATCCACAGGGGGTTTGGGATTAAATTGTATACAATCTGCAAAAATGTGTGGATAACTTCTGGAAAGCTGATATTTTCGAGCTTGTTCGGTTGTTGAAAGTTGTCGAGGAAGAAAAGAACAAAAGTTAACATAATATTGAGTGAAAGTAGGAGAAGAAAAAAATGTTGAAAGAGAAAATTGTTTATAAGGACGAGCTTCCCATCAATGTGACTACAGCTAATATCGATGAATATCCTATACATTTTCATGATGACATGGAGGTCGTATATGTTCTTGAGGGAAATGTTATCCTTAGAAACGGATATTACACCTATACTTTGAAGCAGGGTGATATCTTTATTCTTAACGACAGAGAGATGCACAGCTTCGAAAGCACAGGTGAAGATAATATGGTCATGATGCTGCAAATGGATCTGACATATTTCTCAAGATACTATGACAACCTCAGAAATAACTTCTTCGTTACCGATATGGAAGATGACAGCGATGAGAGTCTTGAAGTGCTCAGGACTATTCTTGCCAGAATAATGATGGAAGTTCTTCAGAAAGGATATGGATATGAGCATAAGGTGATCGAAAGCACCCATAATCTCATCGCGTGTCTCATGTCTGACTTCCAGTATTTCGTTATGGAAGATGGAAAGTTTAAGAATGAGTCAAAGAACAAGGGCAACAAGATCCTCGCGGGAAGATTGAACAGGATCACAGATTATATGTATGAGAATTACGCCCGCAAGCTGACTCTCAGTGAGATCGCTGATAAAGAGCATCTCAGTATTTATTACCTTTCTCACATAATAAAGGAAGCCACAGGCCTCAGCTTCCAGGATCTGCTCAGCTATATCAGAGTTGAAGAATCCGAAAAGCTTCTTTTGGGCACAAATAAAAAAATCGGAGCCATTGCCGACGAAACGGGCTTTTCTGCCGTAAGATACTATATCAAGCATTTTGAACAGTGGTTTGGGATGCATCCTTTGGAATACAGAAAAAAATATATAGGCAAGATAATCAGCAGAGAAATCGAAGCCAAGTACAAAAGGGTTTCTCCTGCCCAGATCGAAGAGGCCATAAGAAAACAGGTCAAGGGAGTTTATGCAGATTATGCAGACAAGTTCAAGACGAAGCCTGTTATTGTAGATATAGATATCTATGATGACTATGCAGCACTGCAGAAGGAACCGCCGGCACTTAGAGAAATAATGGAAAGAAGTGCCAATAAAACCTTATCTGAGCCATATGTGAAACTGCTGGAGATGAATGAAGGCGTGATCACATCAGGCGAAAACTATATGATAACGACCAAATGCAAGTATCCGGGAGTGCTGGATAGCTTAAGCATACTTGTATATAATTTTGATGAGAATGTGGCAAGATCTTTAAGAAGGATCTCCGGACAGGAAGAGCTTCGAAGGATCGTCAGAAACTATGATAATGAGATGGAGTTTCTTATAAGATGTACAGGCCTTTCGGGAGATTTCAGGATACTCCGATACAGACTTGAAAGAGACAACGTCATGGCCAGGATCAACGATGCTGCCAACGTTGGAGAAAACATCAGCTCCAGAGATGCGTTTATAAACAAAGTGACTGCAGAAGCAAATGTGACCACGAGCAGCTACATAAGTTCCGATGCCCTGAGCATAAGAACCATATTCAAAGGTATCGGCGCAGAGCTGATACTCATAGATAAGATATAAGGCATAATTGTATTAATTGGAACATAAACGCAAACTAATACACTTTTTTAGCAAGGGTATGGTTGAAAGTTTTTTGAAAATAGGCTAGTATAAAATCAACTTATTATAGTTTAAACAATTGTTGAAAACAATTTATGGAGGTAACAAGATGAAATTACTTATCATTGGAGCAGGCGGAGTTGGTACTTCAGCTGCTAAGATCATCCAGTTAGCAGGAGCAGAAGGCGACTGGGCAGAAAAAGTTGTAGTTGCAGACTTCAACGAAGAAAGAGCTAAAGTTGTTGCAAACGAAATCTGCGGCGGCGGAAAGTTCGTTCCTGCATTCGTAAACGCTATGGATCCTGAAAGCATCAAAGCTGTAGTTGCTGAACACGATATCGACTTCGCTATGAACTGCTGTGACCCTAGAATGAACCCTTGCATCTTCGACACTTGTCTGGAATGCAAGATCGGATACCTTGACTGTGCTATGACTCTGGGCGAACCACATCCGGAAAAGCCTTACGAACTGGCTAACGTTAAATTAGGTGACTACCAGTTTGCTAAGCAGCAGGAATGGATCGAATCAGGCAAGATCGCAGTATGCGGATCAGGTGTTGAACCTGGTATGGCTGACGTTTTCGCTAAGTATGCTCAGAAGCACCTGTTCGACAAGATCGACAGAGTTGACGTAAGAGACGGCGACAACTATGGAAACACTGATTCAGACTTCGGTTTCTCCGTATGGACAACTATCGAAGAATGTCTGGCTCCTCCAGTAATCTGGGAAAAGAACGAAGAATTCCCTGAAGGACACTGGTTCTGTACAGAACAGTTCTCCGAACCTGAAATCTTCAACTTCCCTGGCGGAATCGGCGACGTAGAAGTAGTTAACGTAGAACACGAAGAAGTACTGCTCGTTCCAAGAGAAATCGATTGTAACAGAGTAACATTCAAGTACGGCGTTCCTGCAGAATTCAGAGCTAAGCTGATGGTTCTGCACGGATGGGGACTGGATGACAAGCACACTAAGATCAAGGTTGGCGACAGCGAAATCACTCCAAGAGACTTCGTATGTAAGGTAATCCCTAACCCTGTATCATCAACAGAAACTATGACTGGTAAGGGTTGTGCTGGTTCATGGGTAACTGGATGGAAAGATGGCAAGTACAGATCAGTTTACCTGTATCAGATCGCTGACAACCAGGAATGTATCGCTAAGTACACTACTAACTCAGTAGTTGCTCAGACTGCAGTAGGTCCTGTAATCATGATGGAACTCATCGCTAAGGGCATCTGGAATGACGCTGGTGCATGGGGTCCTGAACACTTCGATCCAGATCCATTCGTAGAAAGACTGGCTAAGTACGGATTCCCGGCTGGTATCAGAGAAATGGATTCCGAATATGCTGACGCTCTGAACGAACAGATGATGCTGGATATGCTGAAATAAGATAATTCTTATTTAGGGTACAGTATTAACAGACAAATAAGGAATAAAAATCGCCTCGAATTTCGAGGCGATTTTTTATTTACATAAGAAGTACCTTGCTTAGAGGGGCGCAGTCAAAATAATAGTTTGAATTGTCGGAAAAATATTGAAAAAACAAAACTGCAGTTTTATAATATATACACTAAAATCATTTCATTCGTTAGAAAAATCAAAGGAGGGAATCATGAAAAAGCGGGTAATTAGTATCGTAGCCGTTTTGGCACTGGTGGTGATGACATTCAGTGCTTGCGGACAAAAAGGCGTGGATTCGGATCTGTCAATGGCGGATGATGTACAGGCATTTGCTGATGCCATAGATATGGATTATGCATATGAGCTGGCATATGAGCTGGGATACAATATGGATCTTGCCGATAATGAGCTGGGATGGAGATCATCCGGCTCTGATGCCGAACATAAGACAGCAGACTATCTGATGGAAGAAATGAAAGCCATCGGTCTGGTGGATGTGGAAAAAGTTGGAACGCCGGTAGACAAATTCCAGTTCAATGATTCCAGCCTTACCATAGAAGGTACTGACATAGATCTGATGCCTGCATCATATCAGTGCTCCGGCACAGATGCGGACGGCATAACAGCTGAAATCGTCAATGCCAAGACAGGTGCTGAATACGATTATGCTGAGATAGGTGATGTGACAGGAAAGATCGTTCTGGTACAGGTGGATCAGGCCAACGTATCATGGATCGATGGATATATCAGATGTGCTGCAGAAAACGGTGCAGTAGCTGTAGTATCATACGCCAACAGCGGATATGGTGAAGTAAGCGAAGATTCCATCAATGTGCAGGACATTTGCTGTGACGATATCATCCCTACCGTAGCGATTTCATACAATCAGGCTAAGGAAATCAAGAAAGCCATCAAGGAAGGACACAACATGGCTACTCTGATGGTCGACGTTGAGTTTGCCAAGGACGAAGGAACTACCTACAATGTTGTAGGTAAGATCAAAGGTAAATCGTCAGATCAGCAGATCATTCTGGCATCCCACTATGATAAGTATTGGTACGGATTCCAGGATAACTGCTGTGCAGTATCACTGACATTCGCAGTTGCCAAAGCAATGATCGAATCAGGTTATCAGCCTGAAAACGATATCGTGGTAGTTGCTCACGGTGCAGAAGAATGGGGTGCATCGGACACTCAGTTCGACTGGACCATAGGTGCATGGGGCATGATCGAAGCCAACCCTGACTGGGCAACAAAGACCATCTGCATGATCAATACTGAGCTTCCTGGATACAGCATGGGCCTTGATGAATTGAACATCATTTCTGTTCCTGAATATCAGGCAATGGCATCCAAGCTGGTGGGAGAGTCAGGTCTTGTTGTGGAATACGGAGACATCACACTCAGCTCTGAAATCACCGACGTTTCCAACATGGAAGACGGCGTGTCTTACAGATGGCATGGAGTGCCTTATATGCTTAACGGAGGCGTAGGCGGAACCTTTGGAACAGAAAGGTACCATACTCAGTTCGATGATGCTGATACTTACGATGAAGATGCTATGAAGACCAACATCCACTGGTACGGAGCATTTTCCATCTACATGGATAAAATGCCTGCCATGGAACTGGATCTGACAGCCACATGCGATGATCTGGAAGAAAACCTCAACGATGATATCGCCAAGGCTGCAGGGGTTGATGTGGAGGCATACAAGGCAGAACTGTCCAAGCTGAGAGAAGCTGCCGAAGGCCATAATGCAGAGATCGCAGAAGTGAATGCAGCTTATGAAGAAGCTGTTGCTGCGGGAGATGAAGAAGCCATCGCAGAACTGAGAGAAGAAGGCAAGGAACTGAACGAAACTTCTCTGGAAGCCTTTAAAGAAATCCAGAAACAGTATCTGATGGCTGACGATTGTAATGTATATCTTGGTCATGGACCGATCAACACCAATATCGAACTGCTCCAGGGAGCCATCCAACAGCTGGACAATGAAGTGCTGTGGGGAGAAAATGAAGACGGTGCACTCGATATCATCTTCAACCTGAATGCATATCATGACTGGGCGTACTACTTCTTCGGTGAAGATGTGGCTTATGATATCGTTACCCAGTACGATGAAAACAAGGTGGACATGAGCAACCAGTATTGGGGAACAGATGCTTTGTATCCTGTGATTTATGTGGGCGATACTTCATATGATCTGTATATGGCGGATGCTCTCGGAGAAACTCCTGACTATGAAGGCGCAAAAGCTGTATATCAGAAGGCGCTTAAAGAAGCATACGCAGATGTGGCAGATTACTGTAAGCAGGAAGTTGCAGGAATGAAAGTCATTGCGGACATCCTCGACTAAGTATCATCCGGATAAGTAATGGCTGATAATAATATCAGATGATTCGAACAATTTATTGACTTTATCGCGTTAAAGGTGTAACATTGACCTATAGTAAATTTGTAAAGGAGGTTTGCATTTATGAAGAAAAAACATTTGATATTGACCTTGATCACAGCACTAATGATGGTGCTCCTGTTGGCAGCATGTGGGGGAGGCGACGCGGCTCCTGAAAAACATGAGATAGCAGTACCGGATGGATATGCTACAGCGCAGGATGAACTGGGCGCAGATGCATACGGCGGCTGGTGTGATAATGCCGACACCCAGTATTTCACAATAAATGATTATTACAATATGGAGAGCGAAGGTTCATTACATATTTTAAGTAATTTCGAAACATATCAGCAGACTACTGAATATACTTGCGGACCTGCTTCAGCTCATATGGTAATAAACTGGTTTGACGGCGACATTGAAAAATACGACGAAATGACTATCGCTGATATCGTAGGATGCCAGCCTAATACAGGTGTCCTGGCAGATGGACTTGTGAAAGTCTTCGATGAAATGGGCTGGGACTATCAGGTGAATAAAGACGGCGAATACTACTATGAAACTCTTGAAGCTTTCGAAGCAGACGTTATCAAGAACATAGATGCCGGAGTTCCTATGATGATCGCATGGATGGATTGGTCAGGTCATTGGGAAGTAATCATCGGTATCGACACTATGCAGGAAGATAATCCTTCTGACGATGTTATCATCGTAGCAGATCCATATGATACAAGTGACCACTATCAGGACGGATACTATGTGATCCCTGCAGAAAGATTCTACTACATGTGGAATTGCGTATTCCCTGGCGATGACCTTGCACAGTCATTCATCGTAGCACAGCCTGCAGAATAAGGTAAACAGCCGGAATAAAAACAGCAAAATAAACCAAGGCCTGAAAAATCAGTTTGATTTTTCAGGCCTTTTTAATACATATAAAACAGCCGATATTGGATCTTATTTTCCAAATGCTTCTGCCGCATCCTTCATTGCCTGTGATATGTTCAGGCTCTGAGGACATTTTTCCTCACATGCTTTGCAGTCTATGCAGTCTGAGCCGTGTTTTACCAGCCATGTATCATATTCGAATTTGGTAGATGGGGTATGTTCATAAACATTCCAGTCATTGTAATATCCCAGAACTTTAGGGATCTCGATCTTCTGTGGACACGGCATACAGTATCCGCAGCCGGTACAGGAGTATTTGATCATCCTGTTGTATTCATCAGATACTTTGTCGATGAGAGAGGCCTCAGCTTCAGTCAGATCGTTGACATCCGGTGCAGATACGATCCTTATGTTGTCTTCCAGCTGCTCTTTGTTGCTCATGCCGCTGAGCATGAGGGAAACCTCAGGCATATTAGCCAGCCATTTGAAAGCCCATTCTGCAGGATTTCTCTTGACCTCCGCACTGTCCCACAAATCCTGAACACTAGGCGGGATATCTCCTGTGATGCGTCCGCCTTTGAGCGGTTCCATGATGATGACAGGCAGACCCTTTGAAGCAGCCAGCTTCAGTCCCTTGACTCCTGCCTGGTGATTCTTATCCATATAGTTCAACTGGATCTGAACGAATTCCCAAGGGTATTCTTCCAGCATTTCTTCAAAAAATTCGTACTTGTCGTGGAAAGAAAAGCCGAGGTGCTTTATCTTGCCTTCAGCCTTCTTTTCTTCAAGGAAAGGCATCAGGTTCAGCTTCTTGCAGCGTTTCCAGCCGGGTCTGCTGACATTGTGAACAAGATACATATCTATGCAGTCCACATCAAGTCTTTCAAGCTGCTTGTCGAAGATCTTCTTCATGTGTTCTTCGTCTTTAGCCAGCCAAATCGGCATTTTATCGGCAAGAAGAACCTTTTCTCTATAACCGTCTTTGAGGGCTTTGCCTACGATCCTTTCACTCTGTCCGTTGTGATAAGGATATGCAGTATCTACGTAGTTCACACCTGCATCGATGGCAGATCTGATGATATCTATAGCTTCAGTTTCATCCACTGTGCCGCCTTCCAGCTCGGGAAGTCTCATGCATCCCATCCCCAGCAGGGAAACGTCTTTGTCGATATTCTTGAATTTCCTGTATTGCATGTGGTCACTCCTTATTTTATTATGTAGTTAACATTGTTTTGATGCTTTAATTGATTATAACATGAGAGGAAGAGTAATTCCACATGAAGAAAAATAAACTTGAACTTATAGGTGAAAACTTCATAAAGACTACCATGGATTTTTACGATATCCCGGGGATAGCAGTGGGGATCATACGTGACGGTGAAAGATTTACCGGAGCGAAGGGCTGGCGGAACTATGAAACAAAGGCTCCAATGACAGCGGACTGCATTTTTCATTGTGTTTCACTGTCGAAACTATTCACTGCAACAGGTATAATGAAACTTGTTGAAGAAGGAAGGCTCGGTTTGGAGGATAAGCTGGTCGATGTCATACATGGTCTGCCGATCGTTGATAGACGATGGGAAGAAATGACCATATATCAGATGCTTTCCCATAGCTCCGGGATGCCGGATGTTGTGGACTATCATTGGTGTGATGCTGAAAAAGACGAGGAAGCCTTGAGAAGATATGCGTTTTCCGATCAGGTCGCCGGCAAAAAATTACTGTGGGACCCCGGCGAAGGTGGCTTCAGATACAGCAATATCGCCTATGAGCTGTTGGGTCTGGTCATAGAAGAAATAAGCGGGATGCAGTACGAAGAGTATATGTCGGAATCACTTCTGAAACCTGCAGGGATGAAGAATTCCACTTTCCTGACCTTTGAAAGAACAGGCGGAAGCCTTGCCCTTGAAGATATAGATGCTGCCGGGCTTGCAATGCCCCACAAAAAAGCACAGGACAGAAGCATCGTACCGGAAGACCATTACCCGTACCACAGAGCACATGCGCCCAGCTCCACCCTCACATCAAATGTGGATGACCTGCTTGATTGGGCACAGATCCATTTAGAAAAAGGATTGCTCAAGGAAGAAACTTATGAGACCATGTGGCATCCACACGTTAGGATACCTAATACCAGAGAAAGTATGGGCCTGGGGTGGTTCATGAGAAGGCAGGCAGGGTATCAGCTGGTAGGTCACGAAGGGATGGATGATGGATTCAGAGCCGGGCTTTGGATATGCCCTGAATTGCAGGCGGCCGTGGTTATGCTTTGCAACACAGCAGACGTACAACTGAAGAAGCTCATCAAGAAATTGTTCGAGGACGTGGCGAAGTGAAATTGGCTTTTTTGCAGACCTCTTTATAATTTGACAATGCACGCGTTGCAGAGGCACGAAAACCAGCTGTTTTTAGGTATAAATGTTGGTTGGACAACAGCGGTGTTGGTTTTTTGTGAAGAAACTTGTGAAAAAGCCAATCCGCATTCCCAACTAATCTCTGATAAACTCCAGAAAATCGTCGAAATCCTCGAAGTCGCTCTGGATGAACTCGAACAGCACAGGCTCCTTGAATTCGTACTTGGCTGTTGTCATCAGGAAAGGTGCCAGCATACTCATCTTCAGCTTGTTTTCCAGGAATCTGATGTCCTGAAGGCTGTAGGCAGCCACTATAAGCTGACCGAAATCGGTGAGGAAGTAAACGCCTTTTACGTCGTTACTTAAGCGGAATATACGGCTGTTGACGTGGTCGTTGGTCGGTTTGAAGGCCATGAACATCCTGCCGTTTTCGTGGTTTGACATGATCGCATTCAAGTCTACAGTCAGTTCGCCGATGTTATTATCCATATCCTCATCACTCAATAACACCTCATAAACTGTTACAAATTCAGCCTTGGCCAGCATCATCGCGGCTTCTGCAGAGCTGACAGCAAAGCCTGAACAGTGCTTGCAGGCAACGACCTTCAAGTTTTTGACGATCACTTCAGAGATGATGATTTCATAATTACCCCTCATTTCGATAAGGGATTCGCATACGTAAGCAACTGCCCCGTCATCATATTCATGGGATCTGTCGATCACATTTTTACAGAAAGTTGCCTGATGATAATTATCATATATATCCAAAGGACACCCTTCTTCCGCAAGATAGGCAGCTCCGCTGTAGTCCCTTCCAAAAGCTCGCATGAGGAAATAGTTGACAGCCTGATAATCCGATGTGATGTCTCCGCAAATAAGATGCATCAGATGGTCACGATGAGAAGAATCCAAAACAGTATCTTCTTCCAGAAGAAAACCATACTCATCATAATTCTGCGGAAGCGGCAGGCCATTGTGTTTATTGAAATTTTTATAATACGTCAGAAGAGCACGCAGCTGCTGCTCTGTGATATCCTTTTTTCGGGCCCCTAATCCACCTACGAGAGCCTGTTCCACCAGTTCGATCTCTTCGATGTCATTGCCGAGGATGCTTTTATACGTTTCAAGTCCCATTTCTTCACAGTCGATATAATAAAACTGATGAAGATCTTCACCGTCGGCATGATCATCAAAACCGGATCCGGCCACTTCTGTTTTAAAGTGGGCATATACAGCAAGAACACCCATGAGACGGGTGTCTGTCACATAGGCTGAAACAAAATATTTTTTTGATTTTTTTTCGGCTGTCAGAAGACCGCCTTCAATCACTGTTAATACTGGTTTGCTCAAATCATGTACCTCGTAATTTATGGATTAAATCTGATGATCATATGAAGAGTATACCCTATTTCAAAAAAAATACAAGAGGCGCGGGTATTGCATCTCCAATCTATTGACATGGATTTTAAATATTAATATAATAAGTTATTAAGAAACTAAAAGATCCTTATTAAGAGCGGTGGAGGGAATAGGCCCTGAGAAACCCGGCAACCTATTGCTTTTTCTGCAATTGCAAGCACATAAGGTGCCAAATCCTACAGGATATTTTATTCTGAAAGATGAGGAAAGATAACCGTAAAGTACGCCTCTTTCCTGTGAAGAAAAGAGGCTTTTCTATTATTAAGGGATCGGCTTTAATGGAGGTTAAAAATGAGAAAATTATTCACGTCAGAATCAGTAACAGAAGGGCATCCGGATAAGATATGTGACCAGATTTCAGATGCCATCGTAGATGCGATCCTGGAAAAGGATCCTATGGGCAGGGTAGCTGCCGAAACTACAGCCAACACGGGTTACGCTATGGTAATGGGTGAAATCAGTACTGAGTGCTATGTAGACATACAGAAAATAGCAAGAGAAGTTATTTGTGACATAGGTTATAACAAGGGCGAATATGGTTATGATGGCAATGTATGTGCTATCCTGACAGCCATCGATGAGCAGTCTCCTGACATAGCAATGGGTGTTGACAAGGCCCTTGAATACAAGGAAGGCAACATGGCAGACGCAGATGAACTGGAGGAGACAGGAGCAGGAGACCAGGGTATGATGTTCGGTTTTGCATGTAACGAAACTCCTGAACTGATGCCTATGCCTATCGCACTGGCCCACAAATTGTCAAGAAGACTTACTGAAGTCAGAAAGGACGGGACTCTTCCTTATTTGAGACCTGATGGAAAGACTCAGGTTACCGTTGAGTATGACGGAGACAAGGTAAAGAGAGTAGATACCATCGTTATTTCAACACAGCACGATCCTGAGGCGACTCTGGAACAGATCAGAACAGATCTCATCGAGCACGTTGTCAAGCCTATCGTAGACGCTGACCTCCTTGATGAAGAAACAAAATACTTCATCAATCCAACAGGAAGATTCGTTATCGGCGGACCAAACGGAGACTCAGGGCTGACAGGAAGAAAGATCATCGTAGATACTTACGGCGGATATGCTCGTCATGGCGGCGGTGCTTTCAGCGGCAAAGACCCTACAAAGGTTGACCGCTCAGCCGCATACGCGGCAAGATACGTTGCCAAGAACATCGTTGCCGCCGGTCTTGCTGATAAGTGTGAGATCCAGCTGGCATATGCCATCGGTGTTGCTAAACCTGTATCGATCCTGGTGGATTCATTCGGAACAGGCAAAGTATCAGATGAAAAACTGTCAGAAATAGTATCAAAGCATTTTGATTTAAGACCTGCAGCTATCATCAAGACTTTGGATCTGAGAAGACCAATCTACAGACAGGTTGCGGCTTACGGTCATTTCGGAAGAACAGACATCGATCTGCCGTGGGAAAAGACAGACAAAGCAGACGATTTAAGAAAAGAAATATAAACAACTAATCTGAAAGGATATCAACAAAATGGGACTCAAAGTAGCGAAATTCGGCGGCTCATCTGTAGCGGATGCGCTGCAGATAGAAAAGATAAAGAATATCATTGAAAACGACGGCGATATCAAATATGTGGTGGTTTCAGCGCCGGGAAAAAGATTTGCGGATGACAGCAAGATCACAGACTTGCTGTACCTGTGCAAGACGCATATCGAGCATAAGATCCCTTATGAACAGATTTTCCAGGTGATCTGCGACAGATTCATGGCGGTGGACGTAAACCTCAATGCAGAGATCAACCTCAAGAAAGAATTTGATGAGATCAAGACAAATCTGGAAAAGGGCGCAACAGCCGATTATATCGCCAGCAGAGGCGAATACCTCAACGCTAAGCTGATCGCATCATATCTTGGATATGATTTCGTAGATGCTGCATCAATGATCAGATTCGATGAAAAAGGCAGATTCATGGAAGACCTGACAAATACAGCGATCCAGATGGAGCTCTCCAAGCATGAAAAGGCAGTTGTTCCGGGATTCTATGGTGCTAAAATAGATGGAACGGTTAAGACTTTTTCAAGAGGCGGATCCGACATAACAGGGGCACTGATAGCGAGAGCTATGGAAGCAGATGTTTATGAAAACTGGACAGACGTATCCGGTTTCCTGATGGCTGACCCTAGGATCGTTAAGAACCCTAAGCCTATCAGCACCATCTCATACAAGGAACTGAGAGAGCTTTCTTATATGGGAGCATCCGTGCTTCACGAAGATGCAATCTATCCGGCAAGAATAGCTGATATTCCTATCAACATCAGAAATACAAACAAACCTGAAGATCCGGGAACGATGATCACATCAGAGCCGGATAAGAGCAGCGATAGGATCATATCAGGTATTGCAGGAAGCAAGGACTTCACAGTAATTGCCATTTCAAAGAATGGTCTCAGTACAGAGCGAGGATTCATCAGAAAGCTGGCGGGAATACTGGAAGACAACGATATCGCCATCGAACATCTTCCTAGCGGCATCGATACAGTATCCATCGTAATAGACAACAGAGCCCTTGACGGCAAACTGGATGATATACTTGAAGAAATCCAGAGACAGCTGAAACCTGACCATATCGAAACATTTGACAATATGGCATTGATCGCTACAGTGGGATCAGGTATGTCCGCAAGAACAGGTGTATCCGCCAGACTGTTCACTGCACTGGCGCAGGCAGGTGTCAACGTGAGAATGATCGACCAGGGCTCCAGTGAAATGAATATTATCGTTGGCGTTGAAAATAAAGATTTTGAGAAAGCCATAAAGGCGATTTATGATGCTTTCGTATCGTAAATAAGATAAGGACGTGGACGGGTGTTTATAAAAGAATTGATATTGGTCGCTTACATACTGTGCATCATCCTTGGAGGGTCGAGCCTTACAATAGCCCTTCTGGGAAGAAACAGAGGAAAAGCTGATTTCAACAAGACCGTGGCATTGTTTGCCATAGGCATGCTTGTAATATGTTTCTACGATATGGCCATATATTATATGGACTACGTTATCGGAGGATTCAACAGCCTTAAGATCATGCGTATAGGCAACTGCATAATCGCAGGCAATATGTTTTTATGGCTCAGCGTGCAGGAAAAGATCATCAAGAGAGAAGCTCTGCAGCTTATCAATAAAGCTGTAAAGCGCTATCTGATCTTTTATGCAGCCATGTGGGCCTTGCTCACATTCTTCCTGAGTGTGGAACATTTCTATACGCTCAAATGGCTGCTGCTGGCTACGGATATCGTACTGATCATAGGATTCCTGGCAGCATCCATCGCACATATCATGTTTGCAGCTACTACAAACGATAAGATGTCGCTGATCTACATGGTGATCACTACAGCAATGCTCATTTGGAACTACGTATCCTATTTCTGGGGAGAAACTTCCGTCTACTGGGGCAATAGTGAATTTATCAGAGCGCCGCTGGATCTGACCATAATATTCTGGCTGGTGATCAATATAGTGACCCTTGTTTATGCATATCATGCTATTTTCCTCAGAACTTTCTCGGAGAGCACCGAGTCAACAAACAAGAACGACACCGCCAACAGGATCGAGGAGGTTTGTGAACAATTCAAGCTGACCCCTAGAGAAAAGGAATTGATAGAGCTGATATATGCAGGTAAGAGCAACAAAGAGATCGCAGACATATTGTTCCTGTCAGAAAGCACAGTCAAAACTCATATCTATAATATCTTCAGAAAAATGGATGTTAAGAACAGAGTTGGGGTGATTTGTGTGATAAACGGTGATATTGAGGATGGACAAGAGGAATAATAAGTAGTAAAATATATCAAATTTAGAATAAAAACAGGAGGTAGAAATGGCACATATTTTTGACGAACCATCTAGAACATTCAGTGAGTACCTGTTGGTACCGGGTTATTCATCAACGGAGTGCAGAGTTGAGAACGTTTCATTGAAGACCCCGGTAGTAAAGTTCAAGAAGGGTGAAGAGGCTGCTATACAGATGAATATCCCTATGGTATCAGCTATCATGCAGGCTGTTTCAGGCGACAGACTGGCTGTGGCACTTGCCAAGGAAGGCGGCATCTCATTCATATACGGATCACAGTCCATCGAAAGTCAGGCTGAGATGGTTAGAAAGGTCAAGTCACATAAGGCCGGCTTCGTAACAAGCGATGCCAACATCAGACCCGATCAGACCTTAGGCGAACTGCTTGAACTTAAGGAGAGGACAGGCCATTCAACCACAGCCGTAACTGAAGATGGTACAGCTGAAGGCAAGATGGTGGGTCTGGTTACAAGCAGAGACTACAGAGTCAGCAGAATGTCACCTGATGAAAAAGTGTGCAATTTCATGACTCCTTTTGAAAAGCTCATATATGCTGAAGAAGGTATTTCCCTTTCCGAAGCCAACGATATCATTTGGGAGCATAAGCTGAATGCTCTTCCTATCATCAAGAAGGATCAGACATTGGCATATTTCGTATTCCGTAAGGACTATGATACTCATAAAGCATATCCGGATGAACTGCTGGATTCTCAGAAGAGATATGTTGTAGGTGCCGGAGTGAATACAAGAGACTATGCAGAAAGAATCCCTGCTCTCGTAGAAGCCGGCGCAGACGTGCTTTGCATAGACTCATCCGAAGGCTTTACCGAATGGCAGAAGATCACACTGGACTTCGTACGTGAAAAGTATGGTGACAGCGTTAAGATCGGTGCCGGAAATGTGGTGGATAAAGAAGGTTTCGATTACCTAGCAGATGCAGGTGCAGACTTCATCAAGGTGGGCATCGGCGGCGGTTCCATCTGTATCACAAGAGAGCAGAAGGGTATCGGCAGAGGACAGGCATCAGCAGTTATCGAAGTTGCCAAGGCTAGGGACGAATATTACGAAAGAACAGGCGTATACGTACCTATCTGTTCAGACGGCGGTATCGTATACGACTATCATATGACACTGGCACTGGCCATGGGAGCTGATTTCCTGATGCTGGGAAGATACTTCTCAAGATTCGACGAATCACCGACAGAAAAACTTAACATCAACGGAAACTACGTTAAGGAATACTGGGGAGAAGGTTCAAGCAGAGCCAGAAACTGGCAGAGATACGATATGGGCGGAGACAAGAAGCTTTCATTCGAAGAAGGCGTTGATTCATACGTACCTTATGCAGGACCGCTCAGCGACAACGTTAGACAGTCGCTGCAGAAGGTGAAATCAACGATGTGTAACTGCGGTCTGATGACGATCCCTGATCTTCAGAAGCATGCAAAGATCACACTTGTTTCAGCAACAAGTATCATCGAAGGCGGAGCGCACGACGTTATCTTAAGAGATACATCAGCACCGGTAAACAGATAAATTGACGAAAACGCAGGCCTGCGGCGGATGCCGTGGGCTTTTTGTTTTTTGCATTATAAAACCCCGCAGATTCGCGGGGTCTTGTGGGCTTTGTATCAGCCGAGGATCATCTTTGTAAGATCCATAGGATCTACGATCTGGCCGTCTTTGTATACTCTCATGTTTCCGGAAGCGATCTCGTCGATGAGGATAACTTCGCCGTCTTCGCTGTATCCGAATTCGAATTTGATGTCGTAGAGCACCAGTCCTTTTTTAGCCAGATCATCGGCAACGATCTTAGTGATGGCCAGTGTCTGCTCCTTCATGCTGTCGTACATTTCAGGAGTCATGACGCCCAGCAGAGCCAGAGCATCCTTGGTTACGAGAGGATCGCCCTTTTCATCGTCCTTGAATGTGGTTTCAACGTATCCACCCTCGATAGGAGTGCCGTCTTCGATATATGCACCGTATCTTCTGATGAAGCTTCCTGTGGCAACGTGTCTGCAGATAACTTCCAGACCCTTGCCGAATACTGTGGCAGGAAGAACTTCCATGGTAGCCTTATCGATGTCAGCATCTACATAGTGGGTTTTGACACCGGCTTCCTTAAGGAGCTCGAAGAAGTGGATGGAAGTCTTTAAGTTTTCTCTTCCGATACCTTCTATTGTAAGACCCACAGCGTTTTCGCCCGGGTCGAACTTGCCGTCTTTACCTGTGCAGTCGTCTTTGAACAGAAGCAGTACATTGCCGTTGTCCAGCTTAAATACGTCCTTTGTTTTACCTGTGTAGAGTTTTTCCATGGTTTTCCTCCTAGTGTATGTTGAATTTAAATAATAGCAGTACCAATCACGTAACTATTATAAAAGCATTGGCGCCGGAAAACTAGATTTTTTTGTGAAAAAAATGAAAAACATTGCTTTATTCATTGGACCAACATAAAATGATATAAATAGATTTGTCAGGCAGGAAAAACATGGAACAGAGAGCTGATATTAAGAATGTCATAAGAATAATGGGTGCCTATGTTGCCTGGGTCATGGGCTCGGGATTTGCCACAGGCCAGGAAATAATGCAGTTTTTTACCGGTTATGGGTACAAGAGCTTCATTCTGGTTGCCATAAACCTGGTGGGATTTCTCATCGTAGGACCGGCCATACTGGAAGCCGGACAAAGACATAAAGACGATGAAGGCTTCCAACAGTTCAAGTATTTCTGCGGAGAGAAAGTAGGGAGCTTTTATCACTGGTTCGTTCCCATAAGCATGTTTGCAGGAATGGTTATCCTGATTTCAGGTGCAGGTGCAACTCTTCAGGAATACTACGGACTCAATCATTACGTTGGTGCACTGGCCATGTCTGTACTGGCATTCGTGGCATACGTGGCGGGATTTAAGAGATTCGTCAAGGTTGTATCGTTCATCGGACCTACCATCATAGCTTTCACCGTCATAGTGGGGATAATAACGGTGTTCCGGGACTTGGACGGGCTGGCTGCAGTCAATCAGTACGAAGCGGTGATGGCAGACAGCAGGCCGGTAAGGTTTTGGTGGCTTTCGGGGCTTCTTTACATAGCCTATAATCTGACGGGCGGATCTCTCTACTATACGGCTCTCGGAAAGAGCGCAGCTACGCGCAAAGAGGCAGTTTACGGTGCTGTCCTGGGGACTTGTGCTCTGATGCTGGCTATCCTTCTGATGAACAGCGCTATGCTGGCTAATATAGGCGAAGTCGGTGCTTTGGGAATACCTACCCTTTACCTGGCGAGAAAGATTTCATACGTGCTGGGCGCAGTCTTTTCCATAATACTCATCTGCGGTATTTTCTCGGCATGCAGTGCCATGCTTTGGACGGTGAGCGAGAAATTTGTGGAGCAGGGGACCAAGAAGAGTTATGTGTTTGCGGGGTGCATCAGCGCGGGCTCTTTCCTGTTGGGACTGCTGCCGTTCGCGGAGCTGATCGGTGCGGTGTACCCATACCTTGGATATATAGGATTGGTTTATGTTGGCTGCGTAGCATATACGCGATTTAAAAGAATGAGAAAAGACGATCAAGGAGACGAAAATGCAGAAATCATCTAACAAGGCACTTTTGGCAATAATAGGAGTAAACTTCATTTGGGGGCTGGACTTCATAGCCATCGAATACATGATGGAATATGTTTCACCGGCTATCTTCACATTGAGCAGACTGCTCATAGGAACAGCTATACTGCTGACCATCGTCCTTGTTAAAAAGGGCGGTCTGCATATAAAACGTGAAGACTGGCCGAGAGTGTTCATTTCCGGAGCTGCAGGCATGGCGCTTTATTTCACTGTAGAAAACTGGGGTACAGGGCTGACAGGTGCATCATTTTCATCCCTGATAATGGCGACTGTGCCTGTGTTTGGAATGATAGGCGACCGTATATTCTTTGGCAGAAAGATCACTGCTCTTAAGGTGGTATGCGTATTGGCATCCATACTTGGTGTGTACTTCCTGGTTTCGGGTGAACCTATGGGCGTGAATATCAAGGGTACTGTCGTGATGCTGGCTGCGGCGCTGCTTTGGACTTTTTATATTACATACGTCAAGCCGCTTTATGATAAGTACGACTTGCTGACACTGCTGACAGGGCTGTTCGTGGCAGGAACCATAGTTGAGATCCCCATCGCCATCCTGACTCCTGAGCCTATGATGAACTTCACGCCTGTGGGAGTGTTGGTGACAGTGGCAACAGCTCTTGTATGTATCATCATCGGGGAGTTCGGATACGTATACGCTATCGGCAAGCTGTCGATCACAATGGTATCCATATTCGAGAATGTGCTTCCGCTGACAGCAGTGCTGTTTTCACTGATACTATTTGGCACCATGTTGTCGGGAATGCAGCTGGTGGGAGGTATCATTATTATGGCCGCCGTTACGGTGTTGGCATTGAAAGATACTGAATAATGTGTTAAAATTAGTTGTTAAGCAAATAATAGATAATAACGGCTCAGCCGTAAAATAGAATGGAGGAGACATATGTATTTACCAAACAAAAGACCAGATGATATGGAACGTATCACTACACCGGCTTTAGCTGAAGCGTTTATCGAAGAGCAGGTGAAATTAATACAGGAACAAGTAGGAAATAGAAAAGTTCTGCTGGCTTTGTCCGGTGGCGTTGACTCTTCCGTAGTAGCAGCTTTGCTTATCAAGGCTATCGGCAAGCAGCTGACTTGCGTACACGTTAACCACGGCCTGCTGAGAAAGGGCGAGCCTGAGCAGGTAATAAAGGTGTTCCGTGATGAAATGGACGCTAACCTGGTATATGTTGATGCCATCGATAGATTCCTGGGACTTCTGGAAGGCGTTGCAGAGCCTGAAAAGAAGAGAAAGATCATCGGTGCCGAATTCATCAGAGTATTTGAAGAAGAAGCTCGCAAGCTGGAAGGCATCGAGTTCCTGGCACAGGGAACCATCTATCCTGACATCACAGAATCAGACGGCGTTAAAGCTCACCACAACGTGGGCGGACTTCCTGAGGACATGCAGTTCGAACTGGTTGAACCTGTAAGACTGCTGTACAAGGATGAAGTAAGAGTGGTTGGTAAGGCTCTTGGACTTCCTGACGGCATGGTATTCAGACAGCCATTCCCAGGTCCTGGTCTCGGTGTTAGATGTACAGGCGCCATCACAAGAGACAGACTGGAAGCTGTAAGAGAAGCTGACGCTATCGTAAGAGAAGAAATCGAAAAGATGGAGGAGCTTCCTTGGCAGTACTACGTAGCGATCCCTGACCTCAAGTCAACAGGCGTTAAGGACGACAAGAGATACATGGGCTGGGCAGCTATCATCAGAGCCGTAAACACAGTGGACGCTGTAACAGCACAGTCAGTTGAGATCCCATGGGAAAGACTCTGCGTGATGAGAGACAGGATCATCGCAGAAGTACCGGGAATCAACAGAGTATTGTGGGA
>CAYTVH010000024.1:0-9699 GCA_964441805.1 uncultured Oscillospiraceae bacterium
CCGCCGAATTCAACTTCGATCTCCACCTGTCCGGGACCGCCCACTTCATGATGATGGTATTTCACTTTGATACCCATCGCTTCCATCAGCATAGCAACTCTGCTTCTGTAGTCATAAAGTATATCCTGCGGCGGTGCCATGTGGTATCCGCCTTTGTGAGGCATCTTGTATCCCAAGTTATATTCTTTATTTCCTGTATTCCATTCAGCCTGTTCAGTGTCTATAGCGAAGCCTGATTCGTTGGGATCAGTCGAAAAGCTCACGTGATCAAACACATGAAATTCATATTCCGGCCCTATCCTCATTTCATCGGCTATGCCTGTTGACTTGAGATATTCTTCAGCATGCTTGGCAACATTTCTTGGGTCCTGATCGAATCTGTAGTTTTCAGGCAGGCTGATAACATAAACATCTCCTATCATTGCCAGCGTAGGGATTTCCATGAATGGATCGATATATGCAGTTGATATATCCGGTATGAATACCATGTCACTCTTCTCTACAGGCGCAAATCCGTAATTGCTGCCGTCAAAGCCGATACCGCTCCTCATGGTATCTTCCGTGAATCTGTCTGCAGGTATTGTCAGGTGTCTCCATCTGCCGTTGAGATCGATCATCATGAAATCAACCATTTTTATCTTATGATCTTTGATAAAATTCTTTACCTCATTGAATGAATTAAACATATTGACCTCCTACACTTTCTTCTGAAACTTAGTGCTGCAGTGGGGGCAGTTTATCATGATGGTACCCACGCCTCTGGGAACTCTCAGCTTACCACCGCATCCCGGACATCTCATCACCTTATGAGATTTGGTATTCACTGCTCCTATTCCTCTGAATCTTGAGATGAATCCCAGGAACTTCTGGTTTTCTCTATATCTGGCATTGATATTTCTTGAAAACATCCTGCAGTAGATATAAATCAAAAGCAGAACTGTCAGCACATCAACAAATCTCCAGTTTACGAACAGATCCAGGATTATCAGTACCAAAGTGACCGTGATCAGGAATTTGTTCAATTCGTCTGATCCGTATCTTCCCCGCATATAATTTGCAAACCACATTCTTAAATTATTCATCAAAAACCTCCTGTGCTGCCTCCACAGATTTCATGGCATCTTTGCAATAATAATCTGCACCTATCTGTGCAGCATAATCCTCTGTCAGGACTGCGCCTCCGACCATTACCTTGCAGTCAGGGACCTCCCTCTTGATAAGTTCGATGGTCTCTTCCATGCTCTTAAGAGTAGTTGTCATAAGTGCGCTGAGTCCAACCAGCTTAATACCTTTTTCTTTAACGACTTCAAGGATCTTCTCCTTAGGAACATCTCTTCCCAGATCTATCATCTTGTAGCCGTAGTTTTCCATTATTACTTTTACTATATTTTTGCCTATATCATGTATGTCGCCTTTCACAGTTGCGATCACCACCTGCCCCGGTGAAACTACTTCCTTATCCCCCGCTGCAAGTCTTTCTTTGATAACATCGAAGCCTGCCTGGGCAGCAGTTGCTGCCTGAAGCATCTGAGGCAGGAATATGGTTCCCTTCTCAAATCCTCTCCCTACTTTATCGAGAGCCGGGATCAAATAGCTGTTTACCACTGCCATCTCATCGTTGCTTCCAAGCAAAGCTTTCACTGCTGCAACTGTATCGCCCTTCATCCCTTTTTCGATGCAGTAGAAGATATCGTTGGCAGCGCCATCTGCATAAAGGGCACTCTGTCCGTTTGCAGAAGCCGGCCCGGTCTCGGCATCGGCGTATCTTTCTATATATTTTACGGCATTTTCATCTTCGTTTTTTAGCACATTATATGCGAAAATGGATGCCATCATTTCTTCATCATTGGGATTGATGATAGGAAGTGTCAGTCCGTTTTCCATGGCAAGGGTCAGGAAAGTCCTGTTCACTATAGGTCTTGCCGGAAGTCCGAAGCTGATGTTGGAAACTCCGAGAGCTGTTTCAAGCCCCAGCTTTTCCTTTACCATCCTAACTGCTTTCAGCGTCTCTGCAGCTTCCTTCTGCTGGGCAGATACTGTAAGTGTCAGGCAATCTATGATCACGTCTTCCTTAGGGATGCCGTGCGCCTGCGCCTTTGCAAGGATCTTCTCTGCTATGGCAAAGCGTTCCTCCGCTGTTTCCGGTATACCATTTTCATCGAGAGTCAGCCCCACTACGGCTGCACCGTATTTCTTGACTACGGGAAGTATGGCATCCAGCACTTTGTCTTCTCCATTTACGGAGTTGACGATAGCCTTGCCGTTGTAGACTCTGAGGGCAGCTTCGATGGCTGCAGGATTGGACGAATCGATCTGAAGAGGCAGTCCTGTTATGGACTGGAGCTTCTTCACTGTCAGCGGCAGCATCTTCACGTCATCGAGGGATGGTACGCCAACGTTTACATCCAGTATCTCGGCACCGGCATCTATCTGCTCGATTGCCTGAGTAAGTATATAATCAAAGTCCTCGTCCAGAAGTGCCTGCTTAAGACGTTTCTTGCCTGTAGGATTTATCCTTTCGCCTATTACTGTCACATGATCAACAGTCACGACTGTATTGCCGCTGCAGACTTTGAGTTTCCTGCCGGCATCGCATATTTTGCCGTGCTCACCAGATACTCCTGCATTGCCGAAGCCCTGCGTTTTGCATCCCACGCCTGCTTTTTTTCCGGCTTGTGCCAGTCCCTTGATATATTCAGGTGATGTGCCGCAGCATCCGCCGATCATGTTTATTCCTTCATCCAGATATTCTGCCATCTTAGCAACGAATTGATCGCATGTAATGTCGTAATTTCCTGTTGCCGGATCAGGAAGTCCTGCATTTGGCTTGGCGAAAACAGGAAGTGTCGTAAGGCTTTTCAGCTTCTTCGCCATAGGGAATATTTCCATAGGTCCCAGCGAACAGTTGATACCCATGGCATCTACGCCGAGGGCTTCCAGGGTGACTGCCATAGCTTCAAGGCTGACTCCCGTGAATGTTCTTTCGTTTTCTTCAAAGGACATCGATACTATCACCGGCAGATCGGAGTTTTCCTTGACTGCCAGAACTGCAGCTTTCACCTCATAAAGATCTGTCATGGTTTCTATTACTGCCAGATCTGCCTTGATGCTCTCATCTTCCTGCCCACATTTTACGGCAGCTTTCACCACATCGGCAAATGTTTCATAAGCATCTTCGAAGCTGAGTGTTCCCATTGGTTCAAGCAGTTCCCCGATAGGGCCAAGTCCCAGAGCAACTTTGACATCTTTTCCTTCAGCAGCAGCTTCTTTTTTGGCATCGGAGGCCGCGGTCATCGCCACCTTTACCGCCTCATCCAGTGTCACATCCAGCTCATCCATCTTGAATCTGTTGATACCAAAAGTCGCCGCATATATTATGTCGGCTCCGGCATTGATGTACTGTTTATGGATGTCCTTAAGTATTTCGGGATGGGTCTGTCCAAAGTGGGTACTTGTCTCATCTGCACCCATGCCTGCTCTCTGCAGCATGGTTCCCATAGCTCCATCCAAAATATATACGTTGTTTTTAAAATCTATCGCCACAGAATTTTCCTTCTTTCCTTAATTCACATTTATCTCTCAGCACGCATTCACTACAGGCAGCTGGTCTTCCTGACACAGGATGATCTGATATGCCCATGACTGCCGTGATGGATTTTCTCGGTACCATCAGGCTGTCCGCAGTTATGTTCAGTCCGATCTGTCTTTGGGCATCCAGCTTACGTACTATATTCTTCTGTTCCGTTATCGGCCAGTCGCCATAGCCCGGGCTGAAGCGGCAAGTCATATATTCATCTTCAGGCAGTCTCTGTTTGATATTATCCTCAAACTCATCTGCCAGCTGCTCCACCATCACTGACGCACCTGCATCTATGATCACTGCCTTGGCCATGTCTGTCACCTGGGTTTTTCTTATGAGCTGATCCACATCTGTTCCCAATGTCACCGCCATCAGCACTGCTTTATGACATCCTTCCAGATGTTTTTCTATTGAATCGCCTTGAGTGTTGAGTTCATCCCTTTGGATGATCTTATATACCTGCTTAGGACGTGCAGCTGCCTTAAGCAGCCTTTCTGCTTCGTCCATCTGCCCTGCCAGACGTGTGTCTGCAGTGCCCTTTGCATGAAGGGATTTGAGCCATTGCTCCCTTGATATCATAACCATGACTACAGCAGGTCCTTGATGGCATCGTATACTTTGAGGGCCACCTTAGGGTTGTTCATAGTGTAGAGGTGTATGCCGTCAACGCCGTTGGAGATAAGGTCTCTTATCTGATCCACCGCATATCTGATGCCTGCTTCGAACAGGCCTTCAGGATCATGTTCATATGTGCTGATCATCTTGGTGAATTCAGGCGGCAGGCTGGCTCCGCTGAGGGCCACTGTTCTTTCGATCTGTCTTGAGTTGACTATCGGCATTATGCCTGCTGAAATAGGGACCTTGATGCCCATCATCCTTGCTTTGCCCACGAATTCATAGAAGCATTTATTATCGAAGAACAGCTGTGTTATGAGTACGTTGGCACCTGCACCGATCTTGTATTTCAGGTTATGTATATCTTCGTCCAACGACTTGCTTTCATAATGACCTTCCGGATAACAAGCACCCAGGATATCCAAATCATCATTGCACTTTCTCTGGATCTCTATGGCAAGTTCATTGGCATGGGTGAAATCATTTTTTCTGGGCTGGTCGGGAACGATATCTCCTCTGAGAGCCAGTACGTTTTTGATGTCGGCTTCCTGGAATCTCCCTATCATCTCTTTGACGTCTTCTCTGGAGGAGTTGACGCAGGTCAGGTGAGCAACACCTTCGATGCCGTGATTTTTCTTGATATTTGAAGCGATCTCACAAGTAGAATTATCTGCCATGTTGCCGCCTGCCCCATATGTAACACTGATAAAATCCGGCTTGCATACTGCCAGTTCAGCTACTGTTTCATAAATGGTTTCTATATTTGCCTTCTTCTTCGGCGGAAATATTTCCAGGGAAAACACCGGCTTCTTCTTTGCAAAAATTTCAGATATTCTCATATTGACCTTCCTTTCTCGACTTTTAATTATACTCCTGAAAGTGCTTTGTTGCAATAAAACCTTGTGGTATACTGGGTTTTAAGAATAAAAGATCTCTTGAAAGGAATCGTAATAATGAAACTAAATAAGTATATCGACCATACATTATTGAAGCCTGAGGCTACAGAAGGTCAGATCATTCATCTCTGCGAAGAGGCGCTGGAACACGACTTCTACAGCGTGTGCGTCAACAGCTGCCATGTGCCGCTGGCTTGTGAGAAACTTGAAGGCAGCAATGTGAAGGTCGCCGCGGTAGTTGGTTTTCCTCTGGGAGCCATGTCAACAGCCGCCAAAGTTTTCGAAGCGCGCGAAGCTGTCGATGCAGGGGCCGCTGAGATCGATATGGTGATCAACGTAGGCGCACTTAAAGACGGACGATTTGACTACGTACGAAACGAGATCGCTGCTCTGGCAGAAGTGGATGCACTGCTCAAAGTCATCATAGAAACCTGTCTTCTGACAGATGAAGAAATAGTCAAAGCTTGTGAGCTTGCTGTTGAAGCAGGTGCTGATTTCGTCAAGACTTCAACGGGATTCAGTACAGGCGGTGCCACACCGGAAGCTGTGAAACTGATGCATGAGGCTGTTGCAGGCAAAGCTAAAATAAAAGCCTCCGGCGGGATACGTACCCTCACGGATGCCTTGAAATTTATAGAACTCGGTGCAGACAGACTTGGCTGCAGCGCCGGAGTTCAGATAATGGAAGAGTATGCTAATAAATAAGCAACTTATATCGCAAATACATCATGATAAAATAAAACCCCGCGGAGAGAAAGAAAGACGCGGGGTTTTATATATTATTATTTTGAGTTTATGAGAGGCTAGCCATATGTCCCAGAGTTCTGATCAGCTGGGATACATAACTCATTTCGTTGTCATACCATGCAACGATACGAACTTCATAAATATGAGTTCCGCATTTCTGTGCAAGAGTCTGCGTTGCGTCAAAGAGTGAACCGTAACTCATGCCGATAACGTCGCTGGAAACCAGTTCTTCTTCAGTGTATCCGAAGGATTCGTTTACAGCCTTTTTCATTGCTTCATTGATTCCTTCTACGCTTACTGTATCTGTCATATCCTTCAGTGTAGCATCGAGGATAGTGATGGAACCTGTAGCTACAGGAACTCTCTGAGCTGATCCGATCAGTTTACCGTCCAGTTCAGGGATAACAAGGCCGATAGCCTTAGCAGCGCCTGTGCTGTTAGGTACGATATTGATGGCGCCGGCTCTCGCACGTCTGAAGTCACCCTTTTTGTGCGGTCCGTCCAAGATCATCTGGTCGCCTGTATATGCGTGGATAGTTGTCATGAAACCTGTTCTCAGCTCTCTGTACTCGTTGAGGACCTTAGCCATAGGAGCCAGACAGTTTGTTGTACATGATGCTCCTGACACGATCAGGTCATCCTTGGTCAGTGTTTCATGGTTTACACCGTAAACGATAGTTGGCAGATCGTTTCCTGCAGGTGCAGAAATCAGTACCTTCTTAGCACCGGCATCGATGTGAGCCTGTGACTTGGCCTTTGAAGCAAAGAAGCCTGTACATTCCAGAACGATATCTACGTCCAGTTCTTTCCAAGGGAGCTTGGATGGATCTGCCTCGCTGTAGATAGGGATCTTCTTGCCGTCGATTGTGATCGATTTTTCATCGTTTTCAACGGTATGATCTCCGAATGGACCCTGTACACTGTCATACTTGAGCAGATATGCCAGCATGTCAGGACTTGTAAGGTCATTGATGGCAACTACTTCATAATTGCTGTCTGCAAATACTTTTCTGAAAGACAGTCTGCCTATTCTACCAAAACCGTTGATTGCTATTCTTATCATTTTAAAATTCCTCCTGAATTATATTATACTATTTCTTTTATAAGTGCCTCTTTGAGGTAAAGGGGATCTTCCACGCGGTCAGTTATGATGTAAGCTTCATCTAAATTCGCAAAAGTTACGGAAGAAATCAGACCAAATTTAGTATGGTCGGCCAGAATGAAAGAAATACAGGATTTCTGTATAGCTGCAGTCTTCATGGCAGCTTCGCTGATATCCGGCGTAGAAAAACCTCTATTAATGTCGATTCCATTGGTGCCCATAAAACATTTAGTGAAGTTGTATCTGTTGAGTGCCTCTACGGCCGAAGGACCCACAGCCGCTTCTGTCATCGGTCTTAAGATACCTCCTATCATCAGAACATCAAAACCCTTCTGCACGAGCATCCTTGCATTGACGATACCATTGGTCACATATGTGGCATTTTTATTTTCCAGGTAATCGATCATCCTGTAGGTTGTCGTGCCTGCATCGATGTAGACGAAATCATCATCCTCTATCAAAGTCGCCGCATACCTTGCGATCCTCTCTTTTTCCTCGGTGTTTATCAAATCCCTCTCGGCGACGTCGGTCGGTGCAGAAACCATTCCGCCTTTCAAAGGTACAGCCCCGCCAAATACTTTTTTAAGCTTGCCTGTGCGGTCCAGTTCAATGATATCCCTCCTGATGGTAGATTCACTGATATTTAGCTCTTTTGCCAGCTCTGTCACCTTGACCGCATGATTTATTTCCAGTTGTCTCAGTATTTTTTCGTGCCTCAGGTTTTGTAACATCTTTTTCTCCTCTTGATTCCAGTATAAGGGTCAAAACGGTCATAGTCAAGCATTATACGTCAATTTCAGTCATTTTCGTGCAAATAAATAAGCGAGGTTTTCTACCTCGCTTTCCATACCATCATATTGTCTATAAACTCACATTCCAGCTCATCTCTGTCCTGTAAATAAGTCAAATAACACTTCACCGTCGATGACAGCAAAGCATGATTTGCCACGTTGGTCCTAAGCATGGTCACCCGGTACATTTTCCTGAGGATCTCATCAAGTCCTGCGCCATCATACGCAGCATCAGAACTGTCCCCGCTGCAAGCCTTCTTGACTGCTTCCAGCAGTTCCATCTGGTTAGCCTTGTTCATCTCCAGGATCTCACTGATATCCTCTTCTGCCACCCCGTGGGCCGGCACGAACAGCTTGCCTTCCAGTCCCTTCAGCATTTCCAAAGTCTCCAGATATTCTCCTGCATCCACCAGATAACCAAAGCTGCGCTTTTCCATATATGCCTTGCTGAGGTATGCATCCCCCAGGAACCAGACGCCGTCCGGCGTCTTTATACCTATCATGCCGAAGGTGTGCCCCGGCAGGGTTTTCCAACTGAGCCCCTTGAGCGGGCCGTCCGTATCAGACTCTCCTTCTCCAAGAACATCTTCGATGGCCACAAAACCCAGCTTTCCCGGATGGGTGAATATATGACGAAGCTTTCCTGCAGGCTTGCCGCCGTTCATGTACGATGCTTCCAGATCCGAATACTCCGCAAAAGTCTTATCCACATCCGTGCAGTATGCCGGCATGCCGTATTTCTCCATCAGATACTTGTTGCCACCGATATGGTCGATGTGGGTGTGGGTGTTTACGATGAAATCAATGACCCAGCCGCGGGCCGATATCACTTCATCCAGCTTCTCGCCATAACCCTTGGAGCCGGTATCTATGAGGCATACATGCCCCGGCCCGACTTCATACACCCCCACATTGGTGTCGCCTTCTATGTAATATGTATTGCTGCCTATCTGTTTGAGTTCCATTGCTGCCTGTCCCCTGTCTTCCTAACAGATCCTTGGAAGTCCCTCGCCGTAAAGAACGTCGAATCTTCTTGTTGCTCCCAGTCTTGTTCTGATATATGTGCCGCTGCCCTCGGAGATCTGTCCGATGATTGCTGCGTTCTTGCCGTTTTCGGTTGCTCTCATCGCTGCCAGTGCCTTCTCTGCATCTGCCTCAGGCACCACTGCGATCATCTTTCCTTCGTTCCCCATATAGAGAGGATCGAGCCCCAGTATGTCTGCAAAGCCGCGCACTTCAGCCGACACAGGGATGTCGTCTTCTTCCAGAGTTATCATGCACCCGGAGCTGTCTGCGATCTCATTGAGCACTGTTCCCAGTCCGCCCCTTGTCACATCTCTCATGGTTTTGACCTCTGCACCTGCTGCAAAGAGTCCTTCTACGATATCTCCCAGAGCTGCACAGTCGCTGGCGATGTCGTTTTCGATCTCCATTCTGTGGCTGAGGATGCACGCGTGATGATCCCCCAGAGTTCCTGAAAGGATGATCACGTCTCCCGGTTTGCAATTACTGCTGCTCACATCTCTTCCTTCAGGTATCTCGCCGATGCCTGTGGTGTTGATATACAGTCCGCCGCTTCCTTCCACCACCTTAGTGTCTCCTGCCACGATGGTAACGCCTGCTTCCCTAGCCTGCTTAGCCATTGACTCCACGATTTGATCCAGAAGCTCTGTATCCAGACCTTCTTCCAGTATGAAACCGCATGTGATGTACTTGGGAACTGCACCCATCATCATGATGTCGTTGACAGTCCCGCATACGCAGAGTTTGCCGATGTCTCCGCCTTTGAATACCAGCGGAGTCACCACGAAAGAATCGGTGCTGACAGCTATCCTGCCGCTCACCTGAAGTACAGCTGCGTCTTCCATCTTATCGAGGGTTTCGTTTTTGAAATGTTTACCGAATATATCGCTCATCAGCTGAGCAGAGGATTTGCCGCCGCTGCCGTGAGCCATTGTTATCTTCATA
>CAYTVH010000024.1:9799-22596 GCA_964441805.1 uncultured Oscillospiraceae bacterium
CCTTCCGATGATACCATGCACGGACCGAAAGGTTTCATCGGTGTGCAAGCCGTTCCGAACATGGGACACTGATCAGGGTTCACTTTACCCACGATCACATCGCCGCATGAACAGCCTTCAGGAAGCTCCATGTCAGCGAACAGATCTCTGCTGCCGCCATCGTATATGGCATACTCATCTCTCAGATAAAGTCCCGAATCTTCGATGACTCCGAGGCCTCGCCACATGGCAGGACCTGTCTCATATACCTCTTCCAGAACTTTGAGAGCTTTAGCATTGCCGTCGGTCTTCACCGCATTCTTATAAAGGTTCTCGGTTCTGCCCTGGCCTGCCTCTATCTGCTTCACTATCCTGTAAAGGGACGCCAGTATATGTTCAGCTTCGAATCCTGTGACTACGAAAGGTTTACCGTATTCTTCTGCAAGCTCGTCGTATACGCTGCTTCCTGTGATGACACTAACATGTCCCGGACAGATGAATCCATCCACATCCTCCTGGTTCCGGCAGATCCAGTGAAGTGCAGGTATCGCCGTCTTGAGAGCAGTCACCAGTCTGATGTTCTCTATACCTCTGCGCTTTGCTTCCTGCAGCATCAGTCCATATGCCGGTGCCGTAGTTTCAAATCCCACAGCAGCGATAACATAAGTCTTGTCCGGATTTTCGGCAGCCTTTTCGAGAGCCTCAAAAGGTGAGTACATCAAATGTATATTGGCTGCACCTCTGCCCTTTGCTTCGCTGAGACTGTCGGAAGTTCCCGGCACTTTCATCATATCTCCGAATGTCAACAGCACATGATCATCCATTGCTGCGTACTCGATGCACTTATCGATGAAAGCTGTCGGTGTCACGCACACAGGACATCCCGGTCCCGAGATCAGCCTGATTTTATCCGAGATGAGACTTCTGATCCCTGCCTTGAAGATCGATGCCGTATGGGTGCCGCACACTTCCATTATCTTAAGCTGAGGTCCGTCATATGATTTTAAATAATCTATTACTTCTCTTATTTCCATTCTCTTGTTTCGGCCTCCGGCCGTTTATCCCCTTACTGCAAAGCATCAAGATCTGCGAAAAGCTCCAGCAGTTCCTGTGCCTTCTCGTATTCCATGACCTCAATGGCACATCCTGCATGTACCAGCACATACTGACCCACTTCAGGTTCGATCAGACCTGTGCTCACATTTACTACGTTGCCGTTGAAATCAACTTTAGCTGTATTATCGAATATTTCTATTACCTTTCCCGGTATCGCTACACACATTTACTGTTCCTCCTCAGGTATTTTGCAGACATCTATCCAGCCTTTTGAATTGGAGTATTTTGCCAGCTCATCGCAAGTGAATTCTATGGCACTGTTCGCGCTGCCGCAGGCAGGGAAAACAGTTTCGAATCTCTGCATCGATACGTCTGCATATACATCTACTTCTTCGTTTTCTATTGCAAAGGCGCACACTCCGCCTATGGCGTGGCCTGTGTAAGCAAGTACATCGTCTGCTGAAAGCATCTTGGGCTTGAAGCCGAACTGTCTTTTGAATTTACCATTGTTTACTTTGCCGTCTCCTGCGGTCTGGATGAGGATGCAGCCGCCTTCAGGCTTGTAAAAGGAAAGGGTCTTGCATATCCTTGCAGGTTCTGTTCCCACAGCTTCTGCCGCCAGCTCTACCGTAGCGCTGGACACATCGAATTCCATTATACGATCTTCTATTCCTAAAGTCTTGAAGTGTTCTCTTACTTTGTCTATAGCCATATCAACTACCTCCGACTTATTATTATATTACATAAAAAAAAGGCGGTCAATACGGCCGCCTCTCTTATTACTTATTTCTGTTTCTTGTCATTTTTCATCATGATTGCGAGGGAAACTCCTGCTCCGCCCCATAATCCGATGCAAGCGATACACATCATAATAATTGCACTTGTACTCATACCGATTACCCCCTTTAGTCTTCATATCCCGGAGCGTCAGCAGGCTTTTCATAGAAGCCCTTCTTACCCTTCATCAGAGTAAGAACTATAGCGCCCACTACCAGGAATGCTATAAAGATATAACCGATCCACATAGGATATCCTTCGTATCCTTCTGTGAAGTATCCAACTAAGTTTGAAATAGTTGTATATCCCAGAACTACAACAGTTATGATCTTCAGACACCAAGTCCACCACTTGCCGATACTGAAGTTGGAGAACTCGTTGGCAGCCTGTCTAAGCTTTTCAGGTCTGAAGAACCATCCGATCAGGATAACTTCGATTACACCGCTGGCAACGATACCGATGTTGTTGGCAATGAAGTCAGCCAGATCTAAGAAGTACAGACCTGCACCTGTGATGAACAGGAATGAAATAATGAACGCAGGTACCAATACTACTGTAGTCGCTTTGTTGTGAGTCATTTCCCACTTATCCTGTACGCCTGTGATTACAGACTGGATGATTGAAATCAGTGATGTTAATCCGGCTGTGAACAGACATACGAAGAACAGGACACCGAATAATGTATTAAGTCCTGGCAGTGTGCTGATAGCTGTAGGGAATACTACAAATGCCAGACCAATACCTGATGAGGCAACTTCTTCAACGCCTACACCCTGCATATGAGCCATGTAACCAACGATCGAGAAGATACCGATTCCTGCAAATATTTCATATCCATGGTTAGTACATGCTGTCAGGAATGCAGTGTTTACTACGTCTGTTTCCTTAGGCAGGTAGCTGGAGTATGAAATCATGATAGCAAATGCGATGGATAAGCTGAAGAATACTTGTCCGTAAGCTGCTACCCACACATCAGGATTAGCGATAGCTGACCAGTCAGGTGTGAACATGTAAGCCAGACCATCGATGGCTCCAGGAAGTGTGATGCCTCTGATAACGATGATAACTGTGCACAATAACAGTATAGGCAGACAGATCTTACATGCCAGGTCGATACCCTTGTTGATTCCTCTGTACATTACGAATGCAACGATTGCCCATACAACCAGGAATGGCAGGATCAGATGAGTCTTCAGTCCGCCGATTTCAGTGATTCCTGCTGAAATCTGAAGAACATCATTATACAGGAATCCTGCAGTGTCATCTCCCCACTGACATCCGAATGAGTATCCGATGTAGCAGATTACCCATACTACGATAGCGAAATAGTAAACCATGATCAGGAATGAGATCAATACCTGGAACCAACCAAGAGCTTCAAATTTTCTGTTGATTCTTGCGAATGTTCCGGGTGCACCTGATTTGTAAGTTTTACCCATAGTGTATTCCAGAATAAGGATCGGAATACCTGCTGTTAAGATTGCGAATAAGTAAGGGAAAATAAATGCGCCGCCGCCGTTAGTTCCTGCGATGTAAGGGAATCTCCACAGATTGCCCAGACCTACAGCAGAACCGATAGCTGCGAGTATGAACCCTAACTTCGTGTTCCATTGTTCTCTCAATTTCTTTCACTCTCCTCAAAATAATCTTGATAATAATACCAAATAATAAAAACCTACTCGATTATACATTAGTAAACGATTTTTGTCAACTTTAGTTATTATTTTTTGACTACAAAAAACCGTTCACTTTTTTGTGTTACATTCACATATTTTAAATCAATTTCTACTTCAATTTTAGTCTTTTCTCCAATCAAAAAAAACAGTTTGTGTATCCTGACTTTAGGTCATATAATATAGAGGAATGATTTTTAAAAAACGACTCATTTTCATAGAAAGCCGAGAACTCATATGCACGAATATCCTATAACTGAACAGATAATAAAGATCGCAGGCGAGCACTGCAAAAAGAACAACGGTACAAAAGTAACAAAGATCAACCTGGTCATCGGTGACTATTCAGGCTATGTGGGAAGCTCCGTGCAGATGTATTTTGACATCATCTCAGAAGGCACCGTATGCGATGGAGCAACGGTAGAGATCGAGCATATCAAGCCCAAGCTGAAATGCTCGGAATGCGGCGAACTTTTTGAGAAGAAACTCCTTTCCTTTGACTGTCCCAAGTGCGGCGGTCAGGGAGGTCCTACCGACATAGGCAAAGAGTTTTATATAGAATCCATAGAAATAGAATAAGCACGTATTCGCTGCGGCATATAACAACGGAGGTAAACAATGCACGATATCAGAAAAATCAATGTAATGGAAGGCGTTCTTGATGAAAACGATCATATCGCTGAACACGTGAACCATCACATGACACATCACGGTGTACTGGTGGTAAACGAGATGGGAGCGCCGGGCGTAGGCAAAACTACTTCTCTCAAGAACATCATCAAACATCTGGAAATGAAGCCTTATGTTATCGAAGGTGACATCGAATCCGACATCGATACAGTGGCCCTCAATGAGCTGGGTATCGAAACTCACCAGATCAATACCCACGGCGCATGCCACCTGGACGCACCTGTCATCGAGCATGCTACAGAGCACATCTCATTCGATGAACCGGGCGTACTTTTCATAGAAAACATCGGTAACCTGGTTTGCCCTGCTGAATTCAGCATAGGGGAGCACGTTATGATGCTGATCTCAACTGTGACAGAAGGCAGCGATAAGCCTTATAAATACCCATTGGCTTTCGAAAAGGCCGATATCATCCTTCTCAACAAGGTAGACCTTATCCCTTACCTTGATTTCGATGAAGAATTTTACATGAAAGGCATCAGAGCCCTCAACAAGGACGTTCCTGTATTCAAAGTTTCAGGAAAGACCGGCGAAGGCTTCAAGGAGGTAGCCCAGTGGCTGCAAAACAAAGCGAAAGAATTAAACTGTGGGGAATAGTCCAGGGAGTCGGATTCCGCCCTTATGTGGCTAAACTCGCAGAGACCTTCGACATGAAAGGTCACGTACTTAATATCGGAGGATTGGTGGAAATCACCGTTACGGACACACCGGAGCGGATTTCCGCCTTTTTGCGTGCCCTTATAGAGAACAAGCCCGGTCCTTCCGAGATCGTCCATATCAAACGAGAACCTATCGAGTACGAAGAATTCGATTCTTTCACCATTATCGCCAGCAATGCCGGCGGTGACGAGGCTGCCATGATCCCTGCCGATCTGGCCATATGCCCAAATTGTCTGGAAGAACTATATAATGAAAAAGACCCGCGCCATCAGCATCCTTTCATCAGCTGCATGGTATGCGGTCCAAGATATACCATAATCGATCGGATCCCTTATGATCGCGACAATACGTCGATGATCGATTTTCCTATGTGCGATTTCTGCGAAGGAGAATACACAGATCTTCACGACAGACGTCATCACGCCCAGACCATATCATGCCACGATTGCGGGCCTGAGCTTTTATGGAAAGGTTCCCCCGGCGGTTCGCCGGAGGCTGACAACACGTCGGAAGCATACATCGCAAGTGACGCCGCTATCCTCGATCACGCTGCAGAAATCCTTAAGAACGGAGGCGTGCTCCTTTTCAAGAGCGTAGGCGGATACAATCTGATTGCCGACCCTTTGAACGAAGAAGCTGTCAGCAAGCTGCGCCGCATCAAGAACCGTGAGGAAAAGCCTTTTGCAGTGATGTTCAGAAGTTTGGCACAGATAAAGGAATTCTGCCACGTCGATCCTGTGGAAGAAAAACTGCTGGAGTCCTCGGCAAGACCTATACTTCTGCTGGAACATAAAAAGTTGCCATACGGCGAAATCAACAAGAGCCGCTTCATCGGTTCGTTCCTGCCTAGCTTTGCTGCCCAGTACATGCTTCTGGACCGCATGAGCCCGCTGATTTTCACAAGTGCAAATCTTTCGGACATGCCGATGATAAAGGATGATGATGAAGCGATGATGATGCTTGAGAAGCATCCTGAAATAGATGGAACGATATATAACTTAAGACAGATCCGAGTCCGTGCAGACGACTCTGTAGCTCGCGTCATAGACGATCAGCCACAGATGATACGTCGCTCCAAGGGATATGCACCGGTGCCGCTTTTTGTGAATGTGGATCGCGACACATCCCATGATGCTTCAGCCGCCCATAAATCTTCCGGATCGACGGCTGCCCTTCCTCAGATCTTGGCAGCCGGCAGCCAGCTGAAGAATTCCTTCGCTTTAACTAAATCCAATTTCGTATACATGAGCCAGTTCTTCGGCGACATGGACACTATGGAGAATCAGGCTGTTTATAAAGAGAACCTGGACAGACTGGAAGAGTTATTCAGAATAAAACCTGAAGCTGTGGTATGTGACATGCATCCGCTTTATTTCACAACTCGGTTCGCCGAGGGTTATGCCGAAGCGAATAATTTGCCTCTCATCAAGGTTCAGCACCATCATGCTCACGTAGCCTCGGTCATGGCAGAAAACGACCTCAGAGGCAAAGTTTTGGGCGTCAGCTTCGATGGTACGGGCTACGGAACAGACGGTAATATATGGGGCGGAGAGTTTTTCTTATGTGAAGGTGCCGACGCGAAACGCATCGCCCACTTACGATATGTGGATATGATCGGCGGAGACTCTTCCGTTAAGGATGCGATAAGATCCGCGCTCAGCTATATATATGCGTATGAAAGCAGCCGCGATGACAGTGATACAGTATGCAGCGACATCGACTGCTCCGCATCGATCACTCTCGACCTGGCCGACATCATCGAGTACGGTCGCGACCGACTTCTGTCAAAGCCGGAAGCCAAGCTGGTGATGCCTGCCCTGAAATCCGGCATCAATACAGTGAAGAGCTCCAGCATGGGACGTCTCTTCGATGCTGTATCTGCACTGCTGGGGATTTGCGATTACAACAGCTACGAAGGTCAATGTGCTATTTTGCTGGAAGATGCTGCGGCCTTTGCCCGGAAATACCCGGGAGAAAAAGAGAACTGCGACCTTGCCCTTTCCTTCCACGAAAGGATCATAGATATGATAGTAGACCGGTGCCGTAAGGCGCGTGAGGAATACGGCGCAGACCAGGTGGCACTGACAGGCGGCACTTTCCAGAATAGGATACTGATGGAAGGAGTCCTTGAAAAACTACGTGCAGATGGTTTCAAACCGTACTACAATATCTCCGTCAGCCCTAATGACGGCGGTATAGCACTGGGCCAAGCTTATGTGGCTATGCACAGTCTCGTCAAATCATAAATGCATATAATTAACGGGAGTTTTTGAGTCTTTATACGCTGATTTCATGTATGGACTTACAAAAAATCTCGTCAACTCAAAAAACAAACAAATCCACGGGAATAAATCATATTTTTCTCCCGTGGATTTTTAGTTTTATCAATTCAACGAAACTATACCCTTCATATGGGCGTCAAAACGCTTGCATTTACCCTTTAAAATCCCGTAAAAAGAACTTTTAACTGTTCTCACGAGACTTTTCCTGTCATGAATTGCAACAACCTCACACTATTACAGCAGCGCTGTTTCTCTTGCAGCCAGTTCTTTGTAAGTATTGTATTTTTCCTTGGCTTCTTCCTCTGTCATGGCGAAAAGTTTATCTGCGATGTCAGGGAATTCCTTGGCCAGTGATGAATATCTAACCTGATCCATGATGAAGTCCTTGAAGCTTGCTGTAGGTTCCTTGGAATCCAGAGTGAAAGGATTCTTGCCCTTCTTCTTCAGCTCAGGGTTATATCTGTAAAGGTGCCAGTATCCTGATTCAACTGCATCTTTGATATTTTCCTGAGACTTGCCCATGCCCTTCTTGAGGCCGTGGTTGATACAAGGAGCGTAGGCGATGATCAATGATGGTCCGTCATAGGCTTCCGCTTCGATCATAGCTTTCATCAGCTGATTCTTGTCTGCACCCATACCTACCTGTGCCACATAAACGTAGCCGTATGACATGGCCATCAGACCAAGATCCTTCTTTTTGATCCTCTTGCCTGAAGCTGCGAATTTAGCTATTGCCGCTGCAGGTGTAGCCTTTGATGCCTGACCGCCTGTATTGGAATATACTTCTGTATCGAATACAAGGATGTTGATATTCTCGCCGGATGCCAGTACGTGGTCAAGACCGCCGTAACCGATATCGTAAGCCCAGCCGTCTCCTCCGAGAGCCCAGATGGATTTTTTAACAAGATAATCCTTCAGTTCCATGATTCTGTCACAGAGCATATTTACTACTGCATCGGAAGTATTCATGTTCTTGATAGCTTCAACTACCTTTTCGCTCTTTACTCTTGATTCTTTGCCGTCGTCCTTGTATTCAAGCCACTCTTCCATGGCTTCCTTGAGTCTTTCGTCAACGTCCAGCTCCAGCAGAGCTTTCATGTTATGTTCGATCTTTTCTCTCATCTGCTTGGCTGCCAGCAGCATTCCGTAACCGTATTCCGCGTTGTCTTCAAACAGTGAGTTGGACCAAGCAGGACCTCTGCCGTTTTCATCCTTGCAGTACGGCATTGACGGTGCTGATGCACCCCAGATGGATGAACATCCTGTGGCATTGGCGATCATCATCCTGTCGCCGAACAGCTGTGTAGCCAGCTTGATATATGGAGTTTCGCCGCAGCCTGCGCATGCACCCGAGAACTCGATATATGGCTTGGCGAACTGGCTTCCCTTTACTGTGGTGATGTCAGCCTTTTCGGTCTTTCTAGGAAGCTCGATGCCGTAATCCCAGTTCTTCTGTTCATGTACCACCTGTGCGTAAGGCTTCATTACGAGAGCCCCTTCCTTGGCAGGACAGATATCTGCACAGTTGCCGCATCCCAGGCAATCAAGAGCTGATATCTGCATCCTGTACTGAAGTCCTTCGAATCCCTTGCCTGTAGCCTTGAGAGTTTCGAATCCTTCAGGAGCTGCTGCCTTTTCTTCTTCGGTGAGAAGCATAGGTCTGATGGCAGCGTGCGGACATACGAATGAACACTGGTTACACTGGATACACTTGTCAGCCTGCCATTCAGGCAGATAAACGGCTACGCCGCGCTTTTCATAAGCAGCTGTTCCCGAAGGGAATGTACCGTCTTCTATTCCGTCGAATGCACTTACCGGAAGATCTTCTCCTTCCTGTCTGTTCATAGGGATCAGGATCTCTTCGATAAACTCAGGCATTTCCTCGTACTTGCCCTTTGGATCTTCTGCATCAGCCCAGTCTGCAGGTATCTCGATCTTTCTGATGGCTGCGATACCTTGATCTACTGCCTCGCAGTTCATGTCAACGATGTGCTGACCCTTCTTCTTATATGTCTTTTCGATACCTTCCTTGAGGTATTTAACTGCGTCATCGATTGGAATTACTCCGGTCAGTTTGAAGAATGCAGCCTGCATGATCATATTTACTCTGCTTCCCAGGCCTATTTCTTCAGCGATCTTCCACGCATCTATTACATAGAAATTGATATCTTTCTTGGCCAGCTGTCTCTTCATCCTTGCCGGCAGCACATCACCTATCTCTTCATCTTTCCACAGGCAGTTCATCAGGAAAGTGCCGCCCTTCTTAAGATCCTTAAGCATATCATACTGTCTCACATAGGCCTGATTGTGACATGCCACGAAGTCAGCCTGGTTGATCAGATATGTGGACTGGATAGGATGTTCACCGAATCTCAAGTGTGAAACTGTAAGACCTCCGGACTTTTTGGAGTCGTACGCGAAGTAACCCTGTGCATACAGATCCGTCTTGTCACCGATGATCTTGATGGCCGTCTTGTTGGCACCTACAGTACCGTCGGAGCCAAGTCCCCAGAACTTACACTTGATGGTTCCTTCCGGTTCTCTTGCGATACCTTCTGTATATGGCAGCGAGTGACCTGTAACGTCGTCTTCGATGCCAACTGTGAAGTTATTCTTAGGTCTCTTATGATAAAGGTTGTCGTATACGGCATGTACCATACCCGGAGTAGTGTCCTTGGAACCTATGCCGTAACGTCCGCCGTAAACTTCAGGCGCATTTTTTTCACCGTAAAGCATAGTCTTGATGTCCTGATAGAGCGGTTCACCCAGGGAGCCCGGTTCCTTAGTTCTATCGAGGACTGCGATCCTTTCCACCGTCTTAGGAAGCACATCCATGAAGTACTTCTTAACGAAAGGTCTGTAAAGCCTTACCTTGATAAGACCTACCCTGTGGCCTTCGGCAACCATCTTGTTCATGGTTTCTTCGATGGTTTCACATACTGAGCCCATGGCTACGATGATGTTTTCTGCATCGGGAGCACCTACGTAGTCAAACGGCTTATAGCTTCTGCCTGTCAGCTCACTGACTTTATCCATGTATTCAACCACCACTTCAGGGATCTCATCGTAGAATTTGTTGGATGCTTCTCTTCCCTGGAAGAAGATATCAGGATTCTGAGCAGTACCTCTGATAACAGGATGCTCAGGATTTAGTGCTCTGTCTCTGAATTCCTGTACAGCATCCCAGTCCACCAGCTTACGGAAATCTTCATAGCTGAAAACTTCGATCTTCTGAACTTCATGGGATGTTCTGAATCCGTCAAAGAAATGGAGGAAAGGTATCCTTCCCTTTATGGCACTGAGATGTGCGATGCCGCCCAGATCCATTACTTCCTGTACGGAACTGGATGCCAGCATAGCGAATCCTGTCTGCCTTGTAGCCATAACGTCTGAGTGATCTCCAAAGATGCACAGCGCGTGTGTAGATACGCTTCTTGCTGCCACATGGAAAACGCCCGGCAGCAGTTCTCCTGCGATCTTGTACATGTTCGGTATCATCAGCAGAAGTCCTTGTGATGCAGTGTATGTAGTGGAAAGCGCACCTGCGGCCAGTGAGCCGTGTACAGCTCCTGCAGCTCCCGCTTCCGACTGCATTTCTGCAACCTTTACGGTCTGTCCGAAAATATTCTTTCTGCCATAGGCCGCCCATTCATCAACCACTTCTGCCATTGTTGATGATGGTGTTATAGGATAGATGGAAGCAACATCTGTGAATGCATATGAAACGTGTGCCGCCGCCGTGTTTCCATCCATAGTTTTCATTCTTCTTTGAGTCATAGTTCCCCTCCTATGTACTAAAGTAAGTACAGCATATTTCTCTATACTTTATCGTAACAAAGTATAATTGTCAACTATGTATAGATAATTATACAAAATACATAGAAATACTTATTCTCCTTTGAAATTCCACACTTTAATGATACAATATGACTACATGATTTGTATGTTACAAGGAGCAAACCATTGAAAAAAATAAAGAGTTTTAAACATGAAAAAGAATTTGATACAATGACTATCGTTACGGATATAGGTGAGATGGATGACAAACATACTAAAGAGTCTGTGGATCGCAAGACCCTTGCAGAAACTCGCATGGATCTGGCTGAAGGCGAGCCCACTCAAGTTTATGAACCTCGTCCACTGACACCTGATGATGATATATATGAAGATATAATAGAACAGTTCGCATCAGCACCTACCAAACCAAAGTACTGGTTCGAAGAATTCGGAGACTACTGGTCATGCAGCTGCGGGCACATAAACAAAGGCGACTGCTGCAAAAGCTGCGGACTTGAAAGAGAACTCTTAAGATCTCTGTTTATCCTGCATAAGCCTGCAGATGCTGATGGCAAGCTGGACAAAAAGCTCAAAAAGAACAAAGAGCTTGCTGACAAAGAGGCTGAGCAATATGCTGAGATGGATGCACGACGTAAGCAGCGTGAAGCCTCCGGAGAGGATTTGACAAAGGTGGTGCCTATAGAATATACCGAAGTTGACATCCCAAAGGAAACAGCCTTAACTGTTCTGCCTGAGAAATCTAAAAAGAAAACGCTAAGTTCAAAAATGATCATTGCTATAGCTGCATGCCTTGTTCTCATCGGCATATGCGGCTTTGCCATCTACAAGCACATGGCTGCTCCTGCGATGCATTACGAAGAGGCTCTGCAGCTTATGGAAAACGGCAAATATACGGAAGCAATCGAGGAGTTTGAGGGTCTTGGAGATTACAAGGACTCAGCAGACATGATACACCAGTGTTGGATCCTGATAGGTGATGATCATTACGAACAAGGTAAATACAAAAAGGCAATAAATGCTTACGAAACTGCTTTGCAGCTCAAGGAAGATAACAGCTTACATGAGAAAATAAGACTTTGCTACATAGGCATTGGAGACAAATACTATAAAGCCGGTGAATTCGAAAAAGCTCTGGGTGTATATTCTGTTGCTGCAGATATGGCCGCCGGTGAAGATGTACAGCAAAAAATCAATGATGCCAAATTCGGTTATGTCAAGAAATTCAAAGGTGACAGAACTGAGCAAGTGGAAGCATACATGTCCGAGCTCATGGATATGAACTATCCGGGTATCCAGGTTATATATGACGAATACTATGCATGGAACGCTTCACTGGTTGCCAACAAATCAGAATCCGACTACTCTACTGATTTAAGTACCGTAAGCAGAAAAGATACCGTGTATTTCCACGCAACATTAAGCGGTGGTGAACCATCCGAAAAAATCAGCCTGTACTACGAAGTAAAATGGCCGGATGGACATAGCGAAATATATGATCTCGATTCAACTTGGCAGGCAGGGGACAGATTAACTGCAAGGTTCCAGTATTCGATACCCCTCTTCGGCAAAGAAGGCAAGCTGATATTCACATTATATGAGATGCATACCAACGAAGCCCTTGGAAGTGACTCGGTAACGTTTAAGAATTAGGATGAAAAGCCAATACCATATAGGTTGTTGGCTTTTTGTTTGGAAAATTTGATTTTAGCCAACGATCGGCCGCATTATTAGTGTTTTCACCTGTTTTACATTGCCGAAATAGAGTGCTCATTGGCTGTTTTTCTCATGCCAATAAAAAAATACAACGATTTCGCCATTTTCGTTGTACCTTTCTCTTCTTTTTCTTTTTTTAGCCAATCTCTTGACGCTGACATGCCCATTT
>CAYTVH010000025.1:0-5600 GCA_964441805.1 uncultured Oscillospiraceae bacterium
TGGTGCGGCTAGAGGGACTTGAACCCCCACGTCGGTTGACACTAGAACCTAAATCTAGCGCGTCTGCCAATTCCGCCATAGCCGCAAAAAGTAGTGAAATAGTCGTGTACTTGTCACTCAACCAATTTACCATAGACAAGTAGGAGGTGTCAATTAATTTTAGTCGATAAGAATTTTAATTATCTTTGACGTATAGAGCAATTCAGTAGATAGACTTCTACAAGTTGCAGGTAACTATACAAGCCTTCTGAATACTTTGGAGACTCTTTGCGATAAAGGCTGGTCCATGGCGGGAAAAGCAAAGAAAAAAGTGTATAAATGCATTTACAGTTACGAGATAAAGGGGATAAAAATAGAGCTCCTCGCAGATGAGAAGCTCTTAACATATTTCTGATTATTTACCTTCAACATTGATCTGGCGCGTTTTACAGTCAAATACCACATCAAACCAGCGAAGAGTACGTCTGGTCCAGCGGTCGGATTCACCGTCGCAGTGAGGATAGCTGTCCAACCATTCATACACAGGAAGCTGGATACGGATCTTTTCGCCATCCGATGAGCAGCGCACTGTGCCGTACTGACCGGAATGGGCATACATATCAGGTGATTCTGCCGCAGGATAATCCACAAAACCCAAGGATCGTTCATTATGATCATAAAACTCAACGTGTCCCAGTGAATTCACAAATACAGATATATTCTCAACTTCAAAGCTTACCATGGTGTCATAGATGGCATTGTAGTATGGTGCAGTCAATTCAAGATGATCTGCCTGTGCAGTACTGTTAAAAACCTTGTTTTCCATGATGATCCGCCTCCTCAAGTTTAAAATAACATTTAGCCCGGTAATTGTCAAATTCAACAAATACAGGTATAATGAACAAAACGATAGATAAGGAGATATTGCCATGAAAAAAATTTTATGTTTAATTATGATGCTGATATTCGCAGTGGCACTTACAGGCTGCGGTGTTGAGATCCCCGATGAAAATGGTCCTGACGATTTCAATCTAGCGACCATAACAACAGAAAATATAGTGAATCTGGATCTGGGAGCATCAAGCTACAGCGTATCCCCATCAGTTGATGATGAAGATTATATGGTCAAGACAACTAAGATCAAGGGAAGTGAATTCTCCGGAGTAGCAGAACTGTATGGAACCAATTTCACAGGCAAATCTGACTTCACAGTTTATCTCAACAATATTTCTGTTGATTCCGGAAACTTTAAGGTGCTGGTTTTACTGGACGATGAAATCGTTCATGAGTTCAATAACCAGGAAATGCAGCAGAAGTGTGAGCTGAAGGATATCAAAGGAAATGTATCCGTTAGAATAGCCGGAGAAACTGCTGACTTCAAGTGCTGGATGCAGGTATGGTAGAGCGACTATAGGTATTAGATAGGTACTGAGAAGGAGCTCTCATTGTCTTTTTCATAATCAAAATCAAAATATGACAATAATTCAACAAAAATCACTATAAAAAGGACTATTTATAAAAGAAATCGCATCTAAAATTGTACAAAACAAGAAATGGAACTAAAAAAGACAACGAAATTCAAGTTTTCGTTGTCTTCTTTCTTAAGTTTGCTCTATTTAGCCAATCGAACCGGTTTAATACACATAAACCTTCGGCAGTCTCTGTCCAAATGCGCATACGATCTCGTAGTTGATGGTGCCTGTTGCAGTAGCGATATCGTCAGCGAGGATCTCATGGATACCATCCTTACCAATGATAGTAACTTCATCTCCAAGTCGTACATAAGGAACATTGGTAACGTCGATCATGCACTGGTCCATACAGATGTTTCCTGCGATAGGAGCAACAACACCGTTGACGAGGACTTTACCTTTGCCGGAGTAAGGTCTAGGGAAACCGTCAGCATAGCCGAGAGGGATAGTAGCGATCAGGCTGTCCTTAGTAGCAGTCCATTTGCGGCCATAGCTTACTGTAGTTCCGGCAGAAACCTTTTTAAGATGAACGATGTTTGCCTTAACTGACATTACAGGTTTCAGCTCGATCTGGCTTCTGTCCACTTCATCTGACGGATAGCATCCATACAGGATGATTCCCGGACGAACAACATCGTAGTGGGCAGACGCGATTTCCATGATCGCGGCACTGTTTGCCAGTGTTCTGACAGGGAATTTAACACCTGCATCCACAAGCTTCTTATAGAAAACAGCATATCTCTGTTCCTGAACTGCAGCGTAAGTTTTATCTTCAGCATCAGCAGTTGCAAAGTGTGAGAAGAGGCCCTGGATCTTGAAGTTAGGCAGCTCTGCAATAGCCTTTATGTCTTCGATGGAAGCAGCATCGTCAGGGTTGTAGCCGATCCTTCCCATGCCTGTATCAACTGCCACATAACCCTTGATCAGTATACCTTCTTTTTCAGCTGCCAGCGAGATCGCCTGAGCGTTCTTGAAATCGCATACAACAGGGGTCAGTCTGTGCTCTACGATGGTGTCAACGTATGGATCCGGAGTAAGTCCAAGAACAACGATTTCTTCCAGTACGAAGCCGGCTTCTCTAAGCCTTACAGCCTCAGAAAGGGTAGCCACACCAAAAGATTCTATACCGTTGGCTCTCAGCACGGTCGCCACTTTGACAGAACCATGTCCGTAACCGTCAGCCTTGATGATGCCGGTGATCTTCTTGTTTGGGCCAACCTTCTCCTTGATTCTTTTGATATTGAAATCAAGATTCGAGATGTTGATTTCAGCCCAGGCTGCTCTTAAAGCGTCCTTATACATTCTTTATACCTCCGTTTTCATTTCGTTGAGCACCGTATCCATAAGGAACTGTACTCCTGCAGCAATATCTTCTTCTTTTGTATTTTCCTGTGGAACATGGCTTCTGCCATCTATGCTGGGAACGAAAATCATTCCCGTATCCACGAAGTGGGCTATCATACATGCATCGTGTACGGCACCGCTGTCCATGACTTTGTAAGCGAGACCTTGATTCTCTGCCATGGCAGTCATATCATCCTTGAGACGTTTGGTCAGATACAGAGGGCTTGATTTGGAATGCTCCTTGATATCGAAAGAAACCTTACGCGCATCTGCGATTTCCTTGATTTTCTCAATGATACCGTCCATGAAGCGATTTATCTTCGCCTCCTCCTTATCCCTTACTTCAACGGTGAACTTCACCCATTCAGGGATAACGTTGGACCAGTTGGGGAACACTTCCATCTTACCGATGGTCACAACCGTCTGCCGGTCTTCATCTGCCTTGACCAGTTCTTCCGCCGCCAGCACACACTCTGCAGCCGTGCAAAGGGCATCGTATCTTATGTTCATAGGCGTTGCCCCTGCGTGGTTTCCCACTCCGGTCAATGTGACTTCTATGACCCTCATCCCGTAGATAGCATCTACTATCCCTATGGAAAGTCCTTCTTCATCAAGGACAGGGCCTTGCTCGATGTGAAGCTCAAGCATGGTCTTGATCTTATCAAAATCCCAAAGGATCTTATCAGCATCAAAAGGTTCGTCGCTGTAGACGTTGACGGCACTTTCTTCATCGTCCTGAAGAGGCAGCCCCACAAGGATTTGCCTGAGAGTCTTGCCGCTACCATTCTTCAGTTTGCCCAGGTCTTCTTCTTTATAGAAGCCGGTGACGAACTTACTGCCCGTCATGGTGGATCCGAAGTTTGATCCTTCCTCTTCTGCAAAGATCACCATTTCGTAATTGTAAGGCAGCTTGCGAGGATCAAGAACGCTGGCATCTACGTAGCCATTGGCGGGATCCGTAACTGCAGCCCTTTCTGCTAAAGTCTCAAGCACTTCCAAAGCGCCGCAGACTCCATATATGCCGTCAAGCCATCCGCCGTGGCGGACCGTATCTATATGAGATCCGGCCATGACAGTTTTCTTGTCAGGTGAGTTGCTTTTAAGTCCTATCCTGATGTTCTGCAGAGCGTCGATCTCGACTGTGCAGCCCGCATCGACAGCCCTTTCCAATATGTATTCTCTCGCGCATGCATCTTGAACACCGTAAGAAAAACGCGTGACTCCTTCTCCCGGAGTGTCCGTGAATTTTCTCAGGTCATTCAAGGTCTCGAGAAGTCTTTCTTTATTTATTTTCATAAGCTGAACCATAAGGCCTGCCTGCAATCGGCTTGCCTTGATTATTAAAACTTAATATAGAATTAATTGATTACGAGCATACATATCAAGTATATCATAACGGAGAAGATTTGCATACAAAAAGAGCCTTCCGAATTCAGAAAGCTCTGATAATGCAGTTCTAGGAAATCTGCTCCAAAGAGCAGCCTGCATCTCCGAGGGAGTGCTTCACTCTGTCTGCTTCTTCAGCTGACTTGGCATCGTTCCACTTGTCCATTGTTCCAACCAGATATCCTGTGATACGTCTGATCCTTTCGAACGGAACGTTGGAAAAAGTGTAATCAAGATCAGCATATTCGCCATCGATCTTGACATCAAGTCTTTCGAGTTTTCTGTTGTATTTGTTTTCAAGATATTCTACGTAAGCCTGAGCTTCTTTAGGATCGGCATTGCCTGTAATGATTATTGACATTTGGTACCTCCTTATATTAAAAAACAGCATATTATCACATCATGTGGGACTTGATTATACAACAGACCACAACATTTTGTATATAGAAAGGCATCAAAAAAACATCAAAAAAACAATCTGGACTAAAATTGTCCGCGACCGGCCTTTACAGTAAGCCCCGGCAGGGCGTAGGTGTGCGCTTTACATATTTCTTCGCAGAGAGTACAATTAGGGCAGAAGAGGTGAGAGGTGACATTATGGATAACAAAGAAATCAAGAGAAGCTGTGTGGACTGTGCCGTGAAGAGCTGCGATGCCAAAGGAGGCGGGATGTATCCTGACTTTTGCCTCACAGACAATATGGATCCGGAGTTCTTGGCAGAAACCATGAAGATTTATACAGAGAGCGAAGAAAATACCAAGATCATGATGGCAGCATCGGAAGTGGAGTTTGAGAACTACTGCAAGATGACTCGTATCGAAGAAATATGTGAGTTTGCTGCCAAAATCGGTGCGAAAAAGCTGGGTATAGCCACCTGCGTGGGACTGCTGGCAGAAGCCAGGATGGCAGCCAAGATTTTTAGAACCAGGGGATTTGAAGTGGTAGGTGCTGCATGCAAGATAGGCGCTCAGCCAAAAGTGTCGGTGGGCATCGACCCTGCCCATGAAGCGGTGGGAGCTAACATGTGCAACCCTATAATGCAGGCGGAAGTTTTGAATAAAGAGGGGACTGACCTGAACGTAGTAGTGGGCCTTTGCGTCGGCCATGACAGCCTGTTTTATAAGCAGTCGGAAGCGCTGTGTACTACTCTGGTGACTAAAGACCGCGTGCTTGCCCATAACCCGGTGGCGGCACTTTATCAGGCGGATAAGTATTATTCGAGGCTGCTGAAATAGCCAGCACGTTCGAGCTGCAAGCAAATCGCACTGCGCTGCACGTTGTTGCATCGACTCGAAAAATCCTCGTCGATGAAAGAAATCCCTAAGCTCTGCAAGACTTCGTTTGCAATCGCTAAGGGATTATCTTTTGGCACCCCCTGCCGGAATCGAACCAGCAACTAACCCTTAGGAGGGGCTTGT
>CAYTVH010000025.1:5700-9727 GCA_964441805.1 uncultured Oscillospiraceae bacterium
TTTTGGCACCCCCTGCCGGAATCGAACCAGCAACTAACCCTTAGGAGGGGCTTGTTATATCCATTTAACTAAGGGGGCATGACTCGTATATAATAACATAACTGCATAATGTATTTCAAGGGCGGCCATTAACAAATTGCGACATGGCTCGCCCTTTATATTTGCAGGAATGCCATATAAAAGAATCCTCGGTGGTTATAGCGAGAGAACTTCGCAGACAGCTTCTTCAAGCTCCGCAAAAGACCTTTCGGCGGTGTTATCAAAGCTCACATCAGCAGCGGCTTCATAAAGCGGCATGCGCACCTTTTCCATTTGGCGGAGAGTGTCGATGTCCTTTGAAAGGGGACGTCCGTCCATAGGAAGGGAATCGACTGGACGCTTTATGTGTACCATAAGTCCGTTTTGCCTGAGGGCATCCACGTTGGCGGCTCGCAGGATAGCACCGCCGCCGGTTGCGATGATGAGACCTCGCTCTTTGCCCAGTTCTGCTGCAACCTCGGATTCAATATCTCTGAATCCCGGCTCGCCTGCTTCCTTGAAAATCTCAGGAATGGGTTTGCCGGCTTTTTTTATTATCTCTTCATCCATGTCCACAAGGGGTTTGCCGGTCCTTTCGGCGAGGATACGGCCGATGGTTGATTTACCGCAGCCCGGCATACCGATGAGAACGATATTGCCCATATCAGTTGTCATTTTACTGATGATACGCTCGTTTTCATTTTCAAAAGCTCCGGGCGTTCCCAGGAAATATCCTGCAGCAGCTGTAGCCTGAGCCACGAGCATCGGAAGACCGTTGGCTGTTTTGAGACCTGCCTTTTCGGCATCCAGCAAGAGTTTGGTTTTGAACGGGTTATATATTACATCGATCACGGCCCGGCAGTTTGGAAAATCCGCAAGGCTTATGACACTTTGCAGGTTGTTTGGGAAAGTCCCGACAGGTGTGGTGTTTACCATGATGTCGATGTCGTCGGCGATGGTGCAAAGCTCGCCGTATGTCAAGTATGTTACGGGCTCATTGTTCGGCTGAGCTGACCTTGTCGCAACATATATCTTGGCTGCACCTTTATCTGCAGCGGCTTTTCTAGCAGTAAGTGAAGTTCCGCCGGTTCCCAGGATCAGAACAGTTTTACCGGCAAAGTCGATACCGGAGCGGGAAGCCGTGTATAAGAAACCCTCGTAGTCAGTGTTGTGACCGACAAGGCGGCGAACGGTTTTGCCGCAATCGCCTTCTGATGATTTCCAGTACAGCGTATTCACAGCACCTATGACAGATGCCAGCTCAGAAACCTCATCGCAAAGGGCGATGACATCTTTTTTATAAGGAATCGTTACGTTGAGCCCGCCGAAATCTCGAGCCTTTACGAAATCGGGCATTTCTTCAGGGGCAAGGCTAAAAAGCTCATAGGTATATTTGCCGAGAGCTTCATGTATTTCCTTTGAATAGCTGTGGACCAGCGATTTTCCTATAAGTCCGTATTTCATAGTCTTCTCCATGTGCTGCCGCAAAGGGCAATTTACTGCAAGGTTGTCTTTTTAAGAGAATTCCTTAGAAAAAGCCAAAAGACAGTAGTTATGATGCTGAAAATCGGTCGATTTGACCGTTTAAACGGGCCTGCGTTGTCATTAATCGTAGCGACCCAATAATATGACAACAAATATCACGATTTCGTTGTCAAAACAAAGGCGAGCTGATAGAAGTGACAACGGGAGCAAATAAAACCATCAAAATATGCCTCAAATCAGCCGTATTTTACCCTGAAAACAAAGAGGCGTTGGCTTTTTTACGAAAACCTTGAAAAAAAGCCAACAAGCCCAAGTGAATTCCGGTCAATCAAGTGGGGTAGGTGCCGCCGGCAGCGGATTTCTGATAGCCCCACAGGCGTTTTTATATGGTTTCTGTGTAGCAGCCCAGGAACACGAAGGTTTCAGGCTGGTTTTCAAGTTCGCTCAGCAGGTTTATAAGCTCAGGCGAGTAGACTGAGGCTTCCAAGTCGAAATAGAAGAGGAATTCGAAGTCGCTTCCCGGGATAGGTCTTGATTCCAGCTTGGTCAAGTTTACACCCAGAGCCGCGAACTTGGCGATGGTGTGGTAAAGTGACCTTGGGATATGAGGCAGGGACAGGATCAAACTGATCTTGTTTGCTCCCGGGTATATTTCCATCTTCTTTGAGATGCAGATGAAGCGAGTGTAGTTGTTGTCAGTCACCTGGATGTGCTTTTTCAAAAGCTCCAAACCATAAAGCTCAAGGCATTCTTTAGCGGAGATGGCCGCAACGTCTTTTCTGTCGCTTTCTGCAACAAGTTTCGCAGCAACTGCTGTATTTTCACATACTGTGATCTTTACATCCTTGAGAGTCTTGAGGAATTCTCCGCACTGACCGATGGCCTGCTCGTGGGAGAAGATCTCTTTGATATCGCTCATCTTTGTTCCCGGCTTTGCCATCAGGTTGTGACTGATGCGCAGACGAATACTCTTAACGATGTGGAAGTTGTAGTTCTGCATCAAGTCATAAACTGAGCCGACAGATCCGTATGAGCTGTTTTCGATAGGCAGGATGCCGTACTGGCAAAGTCCTTTTTCCACTGCGTTGAAAACGCCTTCGAAGCTGTTGAAGAACATGATGTTAGGTACTTCAAAGAGTTTTTCGCATGCCGCCTGAGAATTGGCACCGGGAACACCCTGGCAAGCAACCAAAGCTTTTTTAGGGAAGATCTTAGGCGTATCTTCAACGGCCTTATCGATGCGTGCAGCAAGGTCTGATCTTCTGGCCAGGTAGTTGTTCTGACATGATCTGCTGGCGTCGAATATGGTATTGAAAAGAAGCCTTGCATATCCGTCAAAGGGCTCACCGATCTGCTCCGAAACCTTGTGGAGAACTTCCTTCTCTCTTCTGTCGTTTAACACAGGAATCCCATTTTCCTGTTTGTATTTGGCAACTTCAAGAGCAGTTTCCATACGCTTCTTAAAAAGGTCAGTGATCTGCGTGTCTATATCGTCTATCTGCGTTCTAAGCTGATCTAAATTTATCTCAGTCATTTTCTACCTCCATGATGCAGTCTAAAAGTCCAATGGCAAGTGCTGCCTCTGCGACGGGAACGGCCCTTATCACAACGCAAGGATCGTGCCTTCCCTTTATTACAAGTTTAGTGTTTTCCATAGTTTCAAGATCCACCGAATCCTGCTGGCGAGCAATGGACGGAGTCGGTTTAAAGGCAAGCCTTGAGATGAGCGGCATGCCTGTGGTGATACCGCCGAGGATACCCCCGTGGTTGTTGGTTTTGGTCTTCACCCAAAGCGCACTTTCGCGGCTGTTCGAGGCCGCCTGTTCTCCCGGGAAATAAAACGGGTCGTTGTTTTCAGAACCCTTTAAAGAAGCTGCGCCAAAGCCTGCTCCAAACTCCACGCCTTTAACGGCAGGGATGCCGAAGAATATGGGAGCGAGGGTGCTTTCAAGACCATCGTACATGGCACCGCCTATGCCGCCCCTAAGGCCTATAGCACAAACTTCTACGATGCCGCCAACTGAATCAAGAGAATCTTTTGCATCTAAAATGACCCTCTTCATTTCCTCTCCGGCAGTCTCATCGATCACCGGAAAATCCATCTGTTTGAGTTCGGCGAGAAAGGCTGCTGCGGAAGGCTGCGTCATGTCCCTGTCGCAGCAGGTGGCACCGCCGATACCAACAGGATCAAAGCCCTGATCAAAAACGTCTCCGACGGAGTAAATGTGAGCACCTATCTCAACGCCCTGCTTTCGCAGCACCTGCATGGCTATACCGCCTGCTATGCAAAGGGGTGCAGTCATTCGTGCTGAAAAAGGTCCGCCCCCTGCCATGTTCAGCTCATCGCCGTAGCGAAGTCTTGCCGTGTAGTCGGCGTGTCCCGGACGAGGTACAGTTCTAAGAGCTTTGTAGTCGCCGGATCTTGTGTCGGTGTTTCTGATCTCTAGAGAAACCTGCTCACCTGTGACCACCATGACGCGGCCGCCGGCAGCCGGAGCATCGCCGGCAGGAAGTTCATCTGCAG
>CAYTVH010000025.1:9827-22540 GCA_964441805.1 uncultured Oscillospiraceae bacterium
GCAGCCGGAGCATCGCCGGCAGGAAGTTCATCTGCAGAAGCCGGAGCATCGCCGGCAGCCGGAGCTTTCGGCTCAAGTCCCGCAACGGGCACCGGAATATCTGGCTCTTTTCGCTTTGTGGCGAAAGGGCTGTTTCCGGGAGCTCTTCTGTCCATAAAAACCTGGAGCTCATCCATATCTATTTCAGTTCCCATGGGGAGACCTTGGATGTCAACGCCTATCGCCGGCTCGTGGGAGCCGCCCCATATGGAAACTTTTATGTTTTTTCCAAAGGAAGATTTCATATACATATCTCCTATAACGATTATATCTCCTTCACTTTGCCGCCGAGGGCAGCGAAATCATCGAAGAAGTTGGGATAAGATTTTCTTACGGCCTCAGCGCCATTGATGATAACAGCGTTTTTGCATCCGCATGATGCTACGGCAGCTGCCATGGCGATGCGGTGATCGTTGTGGCTTTCCACTTCTCCGCCGGCAAGCTTAGCCTTGCCTGTCAGAGAAAGTCCGGAACCGCCGTAAGTTATGTCGGAGCCAAGCCTTGAAAGAAAATCATATACAGTTCTGAGTCTGTCCGATTCTTTGATCTTGAGTCTTTCGGCATCTGTGATGAGAGAAGACCCATCAGCAAGCGCCATCGCTGCAGCCAGCACGGGAACCATGTCAGGAGTCTGCGCCACGCTTACCTCGGCCCCCTTAAGACCGGCAGGAGCAGTGACTGTGATACCATCACCTATGATCACATCAGCACCCATGGCCTTCAAAACATTTATGATCTCTTTATCCCTTTGGGAAGAGTTCATATCAAGACCCCTTACGGTGACGCTTCCTCCGAGGGCACCGCAAACCAGCCAGAAGGATCCGTTGGACCAGTCGCCTTCAACGGCAAGACCGTCCGGTTCTATGTACTTTTGGTTTCCGGCGATATTATAAACTTCGAAGCCATCATCGGAAACCGACCTGTCCACCTTTATCCCAAAAGCCCTGAGCACGTCCAGCGTCAGGTCTACATAGCCTGCCGACTCCAGCTTGGTCGTCAGCTTAAGGCTGCTGTCTCCGTCAAGAAGAGGAAGGGCAAACAAAAGCCCTGTTATAAACTGAGAACTAACATTGCCTGCCAGCTTAAACTCGCCGGGCGTGAGCCGTCCTGTTATGGTGCAGATCTCCTTGTATTTATCGCTTATTTTCTGGTGCTTGCTTCCCATCACGAAACGACATCCGTGGGCCTCCATCTCTTCTTTAAGCGGTGAGATGGGACGGTAAGGAAGCTTTCCTGAGCCGATAAAGACTGCTTCATCCTTCAAGGCCATAGCCACAGGAAGCATGAAGCGAAGGGTCGAGCCGCTCTCTTTGCAGTCGAGGAACGGCATTTCTTTATCCATCTGCACCAGACAGTTTTTAGTTGCATCGATATCATCGGAAAATGTCGGGATCACCAGCGCATCATCCTTCAACTGGCCCTGGAGCCGGGAAAGCTTTTGCGCTATCAGCACTCTGTGGGCGTGGGATTTTGATGGGATGGCGTCTATTGTCCCCAGAAGCTTTCCGGGTCTGATAAGTACATTCATCAAGAAATTCCTTTCGGTTAGGTTTATTTAAGTCCGAGCTCGAAGATCTCTTCAAGCTCATCCACGGATATCTTTTTCAGCAGGCAGTTTCCGATCGTCTCAGGAACCACCAAAGTAATTTTATCTCCCCTTCTTTTCTTGTCATGCAAAGCCGCACCTGCCAAATCAGAAGCACTGTACGGGCAGTCAAGAGGGAATTGGAATTTAGCAAGGGAAGTCATCATTGCCTCGCAGCACTTGTCGTCACACCAGCCTTTAGAGGCTGCAGCTTTTGAAATCACAGCCATCCCCATGGCAACTGCATGACCATGGCTTATGGCGAAATCGCTGCATTTTTCTATGGCGTGGGCAACGGTGTGCCCCAGATTGAGAAGCTGTCTTTTCCCCGACTCCCGCTCATCCTCTTCAACGACGCGGCGTTTCACTTCCACGGCCATAGAGGCAAGTTTAGTCAGGAAATCATCGTCATCTAAACAGCTGCACTGAGCTATCATGGCAACGATATCAGGATCATCTATGAAACCTGCTTTGATGGCTTCAGCCACTCCGTCCAGCTTCAGCTCGTCTGACAACGTCGCCAAAACGTCCGGATCAAAGAGCACAAGGCTTGGCTGCCAGAAGGCCCCCGCAAGGTTCTTCCCCGCAGCAAGGTTCACACCGGTCTTGCCGCCCACAGAAGAATCGACCGTTGCCAGCAGAGAGGTCGGCATCTGTATGAATTCAACTCCCCTCAAATACGTGGCAGCCGCAAACCCTGTTACGTCTCCCGTGATGCCGCCGCCCAGTGCCAGCAGTATATCGCTTCTGGTGAAGCTGCTGTCTGCCAGGTATTCCAGTATTGCCGCCACCGTGTCCATATTCTTATGGTCTTCGCCGCCGGCAAAAACATATTTATAAACTTCAAATCCCGCCTCTTCAAGCGAGCGCCACAAAGGATGGTCTTCCTGCCCGTAGAGTTCATCTACAGTCTCATCGGTAACGATGCATATCTTCTTGCCTGTGCCCAGTGCCTCGCAGATATATCCGCCGGCATTGGCAAGAGCACCATGCTCCATGAGCACATCATATTTTCTTGAAGCGTTTACAGTGATCTTTATCATCAAACAATTCTCCGTTTTGGAATCAAACTAGAATATCTCTCCGTCTATTATAGCTTTCTTTTCTCTGCCGTCCTTGAGAAGTTCACGCAGGGTGTCCGCGTCGTTTTCCTTGATGGCAGTACTGTATTTCTGCAAGTTCTCTATTATGGTATCGATCTCGCCGGCGAGATTCTCAGCGTTTTCCAGGAAAAGCTCGGTCCACATATGTTCATTGAGCTTAGCTACTCTCGTGAGATCCTTATAGCTTCCTGCAGAGAATCCCATATGCTCCATGGCCGTAGGGCTCTTGATGTAAGCATTGGAGACCACGTGGGCAAGCTGAGATGTGAATGCGATCTTGCGATCATGATCTTCCGGAGTCGAGATCTCGATATTGGTAAATCCGATGGATGTGAACAGCTCTTTCAGCTCGCTGATCTTTTCGATAGGCCCCTTGGTAGGGGTGAAGATCATGGACGCATTGTTGAAGAGCGACTTCTTTGCATAGGTAAAGCCCGAGTGTTCAAGCCCGGCCATAGGATGGCCTCCGATGAAGAGAAATCCCTTTTCTTCGGAAAGAGGCATCAGCTCGTCGCAGACGATGCCCTTTACGCCGCCGCAGTCCAGCACCATGGAGTCCTTTTTAAAGAGGTCCGCGTGGGCCTTTACATAGTCGATGGTAGCCTGAGGATAGAGAGCTACGATGACGATGTCGCAGTGGGGCAGAAGATCATCTGTCAGAGGCTGCTCGATGGCATCCACAAGGACAGCTTTCTTCACAACTGTATCCGAGATATCAAAGCCGTATACCGTATGATCTGTGTTTTGACTTATGGCCTTGGCAAGGGATCCGCCTATAAGACCAAGTCCTACGATTCCTATTTCCATATTATCACCTTTTTAAAATATTAGCTATAGTCTTTAGCCCTTGAATGCGTGAGGTCTGATGGTGTTTACAGCATCCATCAGATCGGCAAATGCCGCCGGTGTCAGGGACTGGGCGCCGTCGCAAAGGGCAGCCGGCGGGTTGTTGTGGACTTCTATCATAAGTCCGTCTGCTCCTGCTGCTGTCGCTGCCATTGCCATAGGCTTAACCAGATGGGCGATGCCTGTCGCATGGCTAGGGTCGACAACTATAGGAAGATGGGTCATGGTCTTGAGAAGAGGGATGCTTGCAAGATCCAAAGTGTTTCTTGTGGCAGTTTCAAAAGTTCTGATGCCCCTTTCGCAAAGGATCACCTTTTCGTTTCCGCCGGCCATGATGTATTCGGCACTCATGAGAAGTTCCTGCAGGGTGCTGGAAAGTCCTCTCTTGAGAAGTATCGGTTTATCCAGATGACCAAGCTCTTTTAAAAGCTCGAAGTTCTGCATGTTTCTTGCACCCACCTGGATCACATCAACGTTTTCAAAAAGAGGAAGATGTGAGATGTCCATAACTTCGGTTACGATAGGAAGCCCCGACTTTTCCTTGGCTTCAAGAAGGAGTTTTATCCCTTCATCTCTCATGCCCTGGAAGGCATATGGAGAAGTTCTCGGCTTGAACGCACCGCCTCTGTAGAGCTTGGCGCCTGCAGCCTTTACGCCTTCAGCGACCTCGCATACCTGCTCTTCGGATTCCACCGAGCAAGGTCCTGCGATGACCTGGAAGTTGCCGCCGCCTATTTTAACTCCCGGTACTATCTCAACAACAGTATCTTCAGGGTGGAATTTTCTGTTTACATTCTTGTATGGTTCCTGGACTCTTTTTACTGTTTCAACGATCTCAAGGGCGTTGATCAGATCCATATCAACTGTGGATGTGTCGCCTATGAGACCCATGATGGTGGATGAATGGCCTTCGCTCATGTGGATACCAAGTCCCATGCTTTCGAGCCAGGCGATAAGATTTTCAAGCTGTCTTTTGTCCGGGTTGTCCTTTAATACTACTATCATTTTTTCCTCCTAAAAACAAAAACCGCAGATGAATTTCACCTGCGGTAAGATTTGCCGATCATGAATAAAGACCTGTTATCTCGTTGCAGCGAAATTCACTCTACCTTTTGTAAAAGTAAAGTTGTAATAAAAATATCCGGCTGCAAAATACTTGTTTAACATTGTCTCTTCCTCTGCATATTACATCGTGCATCATGCCCGTCGTGCATCGTGCACGAAAACGTCACTACATTGGATTTTACCACCCCAAAGTGGATCTGTAAAGGCTTTTTCTCATGAAACAACTAAAAAAAAGATCAGTTTCCTGATCTTTCTTCCAGTTTAAATGATATATCCATGGTTCTTCCTTCGCGAACGATGGTGTAGGTTATCTTGTCGCCGACTTCATGGGCCGTTATTATCGCCGAAAGCTCATCAAATGTGGAGATCACTTCTCCATCCACCGCATAAACGAGATCTCCGCTCTTAAAGCCTGCCTTCTTAGCGTTCTGTCCGTCTACGGAATAGATATATACACCGCCGCTCATTTGATCGCTTCCAAAGAATCTGTCGAAGCTGTCTGCGCTGGAGTTTCCTTCGGTATAAGACATCCCTGTGTAAGGCTGACCGCTCACATAGCCCTTATCCATGATCTGCTGGGCCACATCTGCAGCCTTGTTGATCGGGATGGCAAATCCAAGACCTTCAACGTCAGAACCCGAGGACTTGGCTACTACGATGCCGATGAGCTGACCGTCGCTGTTAAAGAGCCCGCCGCCGGAATTCCCCGGATTTATGGAGCTGTCGGTCTGAAGAAGGGTCATGGCTTTCCCGTCGATGGAAAGCTGCCTGTCGAGGGCGCTTATGATGCCTGCCGTCACTGTACCCCCCAGCTCCCCAAGCGGATTTCCAATGGCCACTGCCAGATCTCCCACTGCAAGCTGATCGCTGTTACCGTATGTGGCCGGGGTGAGACCTTTGGCGTTTACTTTGAGGACTGCCACGTCTGTGATGGAGTCGGTCCCGATGAGTTTTGCTTCGAATTCCTGGTCATCTGATGTGGTCACGGTTATCTTTGAGGCCCCTTCGATGACGTGGTTGTTGGTCACGATATATCCATCATTCGTTACGATGACACCGCTTCCTGCACCTTCTGTAACATACTGCTGCATCCATACGTCGGAAGTGACGCTTTCTGTCTTGATCTCTACCACTGAAGGTTTTGCAGCTTCGGTGATCTCCTGAACTGTCATGTTGGCGCCTGTAGCATCTTCAAGGGTGTAACCTGCATTTGTCACACTTGCCTTCTTAGTGCTGACAGCAGGAGAATCTCCTGACAAGGAATTTCCTATCATGGCTCCTCCAAAGCCTGCTGCAGCTGACACTGCCACGCACAGGGCGATGAGAAGAGCGAGGCTTTTTCTTGTCAAGTTGATTGGCTTCGACTCTTTTTTAGGGCGGCTTCTTTTGTATTTATTTCTCATATCGCCGCCGTTATAAACGTTCCTGTAGCCGGGCTCTTCCCGGTGGAATGTCGAAAGATTTTGAGGCGTCGGATCACTCATGGTGAAGCCCTCTCCATAGTGATATCCGTAATTGTTTTCGTATTGGTCTTTTCTTTGTTCGTCCATATGATCACCCCTAAAGTATCTATTACTGGTTATATCCCTTCTTGAGTCTAAATATACAAATCAAATATGTGGATTTAGTGTTGGAAATATGATAAAATCATCCATGTATGATAAAAATTAAGAATTAGAAGGAAAAAAACATGAGCAATTCACTTATCGCTATAGATAAAAGCGGATCTTACAGAGTATATATTACCATAACTACTGATATGGTGCAAAAAGCAGCAGATCTCCATGACACCACGCCGCTGGCTTCAGCAGGCCTTGGAAGGGTACTGACGGCAGCAGGTCTTATGGGCATCATGCTTAAAAACGACCACGACAAACTGACGGTAAGCTTCAAGGGCGACGGCCCTGCAAAGCAGATCCTGGCCACAGCTTACGGAGACGGCAAAGTAAAGGGATACATCTCAAACCCTTACGTTGATCTTCCCCTGAAAGGAGAAGGAAAGCTGGACGTGGGAGCGTCCCTTGGCATAGGCGAGCTTACAGTCATTAAAGATCTGGGACTCAAAGAGCCATACATCGGAACCATCGCCCTTGTAAGCGGTGAGATCGCCGATGACCTTACTGCATATTTCTTCATCTCAGAGCAGCAGAACTCATCTGTAGCCCTGGGCGTTAAGGTGGAACGCGACCTTACCATAGGCGCAGCAGGCGGCATGATCATCCAGATGCTCCCTGACGCGCAGGAAGGCTCCATCGATGCACTGGAAGCTATGCTTGATAAGCTTCCTCCTATGACAACACTCATCAGCAAGGTGGCAGAAGAGTCGGCAGGCCTTACTGAAGAAGGCATGGTAAGAAAGCTCCTTGAGGAGATCTTCAAGGATATGCCGGAAGAATACCGGGTGAGACCTTTGGAAGAAAGAAATATACAGTGGTACTGTGACTGCAGTCACGAAAGGATGCAGAAGGCACTTATGACCATCGGAAGAAAGGATATGACAGAGATCATTGAAGAAGACGGTCAGGCAGAGCTTCAGTGTCAATTCTGTCTCAATAAATATCATTTCGACAAGCAGCAGCTTACCGAGATGTTGGAAAACATGTGATGGGAGAGAGATTTATGAAGGAAATAATGGTCAAGATCAAAGGCCTGCAAATGAGCAAGGAAGCAGGGGAAGACTCCATGGAGTTCATCACTGAAGCCAAGCTTTATGAAAAGGGCGAAGCCATGTACCTGATCTACGAAGAGTCGGAGCTTTCCGGTATCCCGGGATGCAAGACAAGGCTCAAACTCAAAGGAGACCAGGTCCAGATGAAAAGGATAGGTATCGACGGCTCCATGGGGCACGAGATCAGATTCGAAAACGGCAAGAGATATTCCGGGTTTTATGAGACTCCTTTTGGAGCCATCGAAATGGAAGTCTTGACGAATAGGCTTGAAAACACCTTGTCACCCGATGGGAAAGGGCAGGTGGACATAGATTACAGCATAAGCCTCAAAGGGCTTTTGGAAGGAAGAAACAAACTCAATATCACTCTTATGTAACAAAGGAGCAATGAACGTTATGATGAGCAAAAAAACCATAAAAATAGTAGCCATAGCCATCGCAGTGATCATGGTGGTAACAACACTTACCATGGCCATCGCATATATATAATGACTTTTGAGAAGACTGGACAGTAGGGAGGGTGAAATGAGCCATATAGGATTCAGTGCTGAAAAATACATGGAGATGCAGACTAAGCATATCCTTGAAAGAATAGAAAGAGGCGGCGGCAGCAGGCTTTACCTGGAATTTGGCGGCAAGCTGGTACAGGACAAGCACGCCATGCGAGTGCTGCCGGGCTTTGATGAGAATGCGAAGATCAAGCTCCTTCAGAGGATGAAGGATCAGGCCGAGATCATCATTTGTGTATATTCGGGAGATATCACTACAAACAAGACAAGGCAGGACTTCGGCATCACATACGATCTGGAGGTACTGCGTCTTATCGACATGTTCAGAAAATACGACCTGGAGATCAACAGCGTCGTAGTTACAAGATACGAAGAAAACTCACCTGCAGTGGACAAGTTCATCAACAGACTTGAACGCCGCGGTATCAAGACATATAAGCACAGATTCACCAAAGGCTATCCTACAGACGTGGATACCATCGTAAGCGATGAAGGTTACGGTGCCAACCCATATATCGAGGTCACAAGACCTCTTGCAGTAGTAACAGGTCCGGGAGGCGGCAGCGGCAAGCTGGCAACATGCCTTTCCCAGCTTTACCATGAAAACAAGAGGGGAAACAAAGTAAGATACGCCAAATTCGAAACGTTCCCGATCTGGAACATTCCTCTCAAGCACCCTGTGAACGTGGCATACGAAGCGGCGACAGCCGACCTTAAGGATGTCAACATGCTGGACTCTTTCCATCTGGAAGCTTACGGCGAAAAGGCAGTAAACTACAACAGAGACCTCGATGTGTTCCCTGTGGTCAAGAGAATCATCGAAAAGATCACAGGCGAAGAATCAGAATACAAATCACCTACTGACATGGGTGTCAACATGGTGGGCTTCGGCATCACCGATGATGAAGCCGTAAGAGAAGCTGCATGTCAGGAGATCATCAGAAGATATATCATCGCCCAGTGCGACTATAAGAAGGGTAAGATCGACAGTTCTGTTATGGACAGAGTCAAGCTCCTGATGGACGACCTTGAACTTACCGTTGAAGACAGAAGTGTTGTCAATGCAGCAAGAGAATATGCCGAGCTCAAGAAGGAATGCGACGATAGATACGCCAACGTGGTAGTTGTGGCACTGGAGCTTCATGACGGGACTATAATCACAGGCCGAAGCTCAAGAAGGATGGTAGCTGCAGCGGCTGCTGTCTTAAATGCCATCAAGCACCTTTGCGGCATGGCAGACAGCCTGCACCTTATCTCGCCTAATATCTTAAAAAGCATCCAGGATCTTAAGACTGAAGTCCTGATGGCCGACAAGACGAGCCTTAACTGCGAAGAGATCCTGACAGCCCTGACGATTTCTGCGGCAACAAATCCGTCTGCAGAAGCAGTGCTTTCTAAGCTCCCGCAGCTCAGAGGATGCAAAGCCCACTGTACGGCAATCTTAAGTGACAAGGACGAGACGACTCTAAAGGCTCTCGGTATCGACGTGACAAGCGATCCTGAATATATCACAAACAACTTATATTACGGTTAATCATGTACGGGAAATATTTTGTTTTATTTGCCATCCTTTTTACCGGGTGGTTCCTTAGGAAAATAAACTTTATCGACGATAAGATGAATCACAGCATCAACAAGCTTATCGTCTATTTCGCGTATCCTTGTCTCATCGTGCATAACATAGGAAGCCTTGATATGAGCGGAGAAGTCATCGTCTCCTTTGGGATCGCCTTCTTTGCAAGCCTTGTGTGCTTTTACATATACGGATTCGTATGTCTCGGCTATGCGAAAGCGAGGAAGTTCCCCCTCGAAGAGTCAAACACCCTGGAATTTGCCATGGCGACGCCCAACGACGGGTTCATGGGATTCCCTGTGGCACTGATATTCTTCGGCGAGATGGGTATGCTTCTGATGCTGGCCCACAACGCAGCCATGAACTTCTTCATATTCACTTACGGCGTCAAGCTTCTTAGAAGGAACCGGGAAGGTAATCGCAAGGCTACGCCGAAGAGATTTTTCAAGGCGACCTTGAAGCTTCTTTTGAATCCCAATATCCTGGCGCTCTTTATCGGCTTCATTTTAAGCGTCCTCGGAGGCATCCTTCCCGAGGTCATAGATGAATACCTTGTTTATATAGGAAACATCTCAACGCCGATGGCGATGATCTTCATAGGCTCGACCCTTGCAGGTTACAGCTTCAAAGAGATCGTAAAGAGCAGGGTGATCATAGAGGCAAGCGCGGTGAAGCTGCTTCTGCTTCCCGTTATCACCACAGTGCTCGTTTACTTCCTGCCCGTGGCACCGATCATCAAGTGTATAGTAGTCCTCGGAACATGCTTCCCGACAGCAGCAACGGTATCGATGCTGGCTGAGCAGGAAGGTCACGACCCGGGTCCTGCAAGCAAGACTCTTTTTCTCAGCACGGTGGCATCCATCGCCACAGTGCCCCTCGCAATAAACATACTCATGGCCCTTTTTATGTAAAAGGCCCTGCATCCTTAATAAAACTGTTTTCTAATGTCCTGACATCGGCTCAATCTGCCGGCGTACAGGGCATTTTCTTTTTCAAGGAGAGCATCGAGCCTTTGGGAGACGAGAAATCTTGATGACAGCGAGAGGGACTGATAAGCAGTCAGCAGCTCTGCAAGTTCCTTGTTATCATCATTGAAATATATCTTGTTGAGAATGCCTTCCGAAAGATCGTAGTTAACAAGGCTGTCAAAACTGATTTCGTAAAAAGCCGCCAAGGCATCGAGGGTCTGAAGGTCGGGCTTCCTTGTGCCGTTTTCATAACAGCAATAAGTGGTTCTCGTCAGATGTATGGTTCCTGCAAGCTCCTCCTGACTTATTTGCCGGGAGGCTCGCAGAAGTCTTAAATTCTTAGGTACGCGATCCAAGTTAGTAGTCATCGTTATCTATCCTTTCTTTGAGATTTCCGTAGTCCCAAGGGAATTTGTTGTATTTTTTCTCATATTTTCTTATCTTCATGATCTCCTTCTGCACGTGTTCCTTCCCGGTACGGGAAAGGGCAGAATATCTTTCGATGAAGTTTATGGCATTTATCTCGCCTTGATCCACCCTTAGCATGTTCAGCATCTGCTCCGCTATATCAAAGGAAAGCAGATAGTCCATATTCACGTTATAGTATTCGGAAAGAACAGAAAGCATCTCAAAATCAGGCGGCTTACGTCCTGTCTCCATGGAATAATATGCAGACCTCGACAGATGCAGGTGATCTGCCACTTCCTGCTGTCTTTTTCCTGTGATGATACGAAGCAGCCTTATGTTCTTAGACGTAGTAGTATTTCTCCTATACAGATTTCTCTTTAGCTGATTTGCCTTTACTCTTACAACCAATTTGATTCCTCCCCATAAAATATCCTTATGACTACTTAGAGAAAAATCAGGTATAAAATGTTGCAGTGAATGTCAAAAAAAGTCGAAAATCCTCGAAATTTTCTCTTAAGACGCATTTTGACCCCGAAAAGTTCTAATGCAGTCCCCTTGAAGTGAAACTTGCCGAGCATTGCAGTCAGTACACTGTAAGTGGGTAAAGAAAATAACTTTTAGAGGGAGGCGCAAACATGGCAGCAGAACTTAAGGAGCTTAACAAGAAGGAAATGGGTGCAAGGATAAGAGCGAGAAGAGAAGCACTGAATCTGAGCAGAGAAGAGCTGGCAAAGAAGCTTTCGGTGACAGCCAAGACCATTGCGAATATAGAATACGGCGAAAAGGGAGTGACCCTAAAGAACCTGTACAAGATGAAGCAGGTGCTGGGGGTGAGCATCGACTATCTGATGGACGGGGACGATGCCTTTGCAGACGCGGAAGATAAGAGGAAGATGCTCAGCGAAAATATTCTGAGTTCACTGAGCGTGTGCTCGGTAAAACAGCTGGGCTGTATGGAACAGATGGCGAGACTGTACGTGGAAAGTGTTGTAAATAATGAATAGTGGTATAGAGCTATGCATGAGACAAAAGAATATGACCATTTGATCGATCGGATATATGCGCAGAACAAAACCATAATGAAAAAGCTCAAGCGCAAAGGTGTGGATGAAAATGATATTTCAGACCTGGCGGTGAAGATAATGCTGGATGCGGTGGCGGCGGTCCATCAGCTCCGAGAAGAAGATAAGCTTGAGTCCTGGCTGATGAAGATCGTGCGCAGCGGCTGCAGCCAGTATTTTAAGGAACGTTCAGAAAGATGGGGAAGGGAAGTATCCCACATAACCGACATGGAAACAGGCGATGAGATCGATATTTATGATACCATCGCAGATGAGATGACCGTTGAACGGATCGTTAGAAGTGCCGAAGAAACGAAAGTGCTTGGAAAACTTCTTGAAAAGCTCAGTGAAAAGGAGCGACAAGTTTTCCTCATGCATAACCTGGACGGCTATAAATTCAGGGAAATAGCCGAGCTTCTCAACATGAACGACAACACCGTAAGAAGCCACCACAGAAGAGCTTTGATCAAGATGGAAACTTACTTGGAGAAACTCAAGGGAAAGGAGGAGAACTATGACCGATAAGAATAAAGACGAAAGAACCGTAAGTCAGATCCTTTCCGACGAAATGGACAGACAAATGGAAGAAAATCCTCCTGCCATACCGACCCTTGAGGAGTTCAGGAAGATGGCGCATGAGAGACTCGAGGAAGAAAAGGCGAAAAAGACAGAAAGCAAGTCTACTGCGGAGCCAAAGCCGGAGGCACCTGCCAAAGAGAAGCTGAAGAGGCTGAAGCGTTTTGTGACCATTGCAGTGGCTGCTGCCGTGATAGTCTTAGTGCTTACGGCAATAGCCGGCAGAGCCGACGTGATCTCTGACGTGGACGCCGACAAGAACCCGAAGGAAACAATAGTGACCGAAGACGGAGTTATTATTGAAGATGGAGG
>CAYTVH010000026.1:0-22528 GCA_964441805.1 uncultured Oscillospiraceae bacterium
GATGAAGTCGTTATAGCTTTCAGTAGGAGGAGCGCTGTCAACGGACAGAGGATTTCTCTTCTGAGCAACCATATCAGGATTGTATCTTAAGAGATTCCAATAGCCGGCTCTTACTGCATTTTTCATTTCCAGCATCGACTTGTTCATGCCTGCCTTTACACCGTGGTTGATGCATGGAGCATAAGCGATGATGAGAGAAGGACCGTCATAGCTTTCCGCTTCCTTGATGGCTTTGAGGGTCTGTGCAGGGTTCGCACCCATAGCGATCTGTGCCACGTATACGTATCCGTATGCCATAGCGATCTGTGCCAGATCCTTCTTTCTTACTGCCTTACCGCCTGCTGCGAACTGGGCAACCGCACCTACAGGAGTTGCCTTGGAAGCCTGACCGCCTGTGTTGGAGTAAACTTCTGTATCGAATACCAAAACATTCACGTTTTCGCCTGATGCCAGCACGTGGTCCAGACCGCCGTAGCCGATATCGTAAGCCCATCCGTCACCGCCGAAGATCCACATTGATGGCTTGACCAGCATGTCTGCGTTATCCACTACATACTTGGCATCTTCCATCACTGTGTAATCCTTGCAAAGGGCAACCAGTTTTTCTCCCAGCTTGCCTGCCAGTTCAGCATTATCCATATTGTCCAGCCAAGCCTTAGCAGCTTCTGAGAATTTAGCATCTGATGCCAGTCTTTCAACATGTGACTTCAGTTCATTTCTTCTTGCCTTAACGGCCACAGCCATACCGTATCCGAATTCAGCATTGTCTTCAAAGAGGGAGTTGGACCATGCAGGACCCTTACCTTCCTTGTTTACTGTGTACGGAGTTGACGGTGCCGAACATCCCCAGATCGATGAACATCCTGTGGCATTGGCGATGTACATTCTGTCGCCGAACAGCTGAGTAACCAGCTTAGCATACGGAGTTTCTCCGCATCCCGGACATGCCCCCGAGAACTCCAGGAGAGGCTGTCTGAACTGTGAGTTCTTAACTGAGTCAGCCTTGATTCCCAATTCATTGTTATCTATGTTGGCAAAGAGGTGATCGTAGTTTGCCTGTGCTTCTTCAGTAGCTTCTTCTGCCATTACCATTGTCAGTGCCTTCTGTCTTGATGGACAAACTTCAGCACATGATCCGCATCCGGTACAGTCAAGAGCAGAAACTCCGATGGTGAAGTACTTGCTGTGGTCATCCTTGAACTGGATAACATCCGATCCGGCCGCTTCTGCTTCTTCCTTGGTCAGCACGAAAGGTCTGATCACGGCATGCGGACAAACGTATGAACACCAGTTACACTGCATACACTTGGAAGCATCCCACTGAGGGATCTCAACTGCGATACCTCTCTTTTCGTATGCTGCTGTACCTGCAGGGATCATACCGTTGGCAGTATCCATAAATACCGATACAGGGATAGAATCTCCGTCCATGGCATTTGTTGGCTTCAGCACCTTATTGATGTAATCTGTGTGGATCTTATCTCTTCCAACAGCCTCAGTTCTTGAGATTGCACCATCAGCTTCTGCCCAGTGAGGAGGAACTTCCACCTTATGTACGTTTTCGATACCGGCTGATACAGCCTGGTAGTTCATGTAAACGATCTTCTTACCCTTGTTGCTGTAAGTATTCTTGATGGCTTCCTTCATGTGCTCTGCAGCATCATAAACAGGCATGATGTTGGCAAGTTTGAAGAAAGCAGCCTGCAGAACTGTATTTGTTCTTCCGCCAAGACCCAGTTCTCTTGCAATGGTTACAGCATCGCAAGTGTAGAAGTTGATGTTGTTTTCTGCGATATATTTCTTAACATGTGCGGGAAGTTTTTCTTCCAGCTGTTCCTGATCCCATGAACAGTTGAGGAGGAAAGTCCCGCCCGGCTTAACGTCTTCAACCATGTTGTATCTGTTGACATAAGCAGCATTGTGACATGCTACGAAGTCAGCCTGCTTAACATAGTATGAAGCCTTGATAGGGCTGTCACCGAATCTCAGGTGAGAAATGGTGACACCGCCTGATTTCTTGGAGTCATACTGGAAGTATGCCTGTACATACTTGTCAGTGTTGTCACCGATGATCTTAACGCTGTTCTTGTTGGCACCTACTGTACCGTCAGCACCAAGACCCCAGAACTTACATGCTACAGTTCCTTCCTGTGCAACGTCAGGTCTTTCGCTGGCCTTGATGGACAGATTAGTCACATCGTCTTCGATGGAAAGGGTGAATTCCTTTTTAGGATCATCTGACCAAAGGTTTTCATATACAGCCAGGATGTCTTCAGGCTGAGTATCCTTGGAACCAAGACCGTAACGTCCGCCTGCGATGAGCACATCTGCAAACTGAGTATCCTTGAGAGCTGCTGCAACATCCAGGAAAAGCGGTTCTCCGATGGAGCCCGGTTCCTTGGTTCTGTCGAGAACAGCAATCTTCTTAACTGTTTCAGGAATAACAGCGATCATATGCTTAGCTGAGAAAGGTCTGTAAAGGTGCACTGTTACAACGCCCACCTTCTTGCCCTTTGCATTGAGGTAATCTACGATTTCTTCTGCAGCATCGCAAACCGAACCCATGGCGATGATGATCTCTTCTGCATCTTCAGCACCGTAGTAGTTGAACGGCTTATATGAAGTGCCGATCTTTGCATTTACCTGTTCCATACATTCGATCACAGTATCAACAGTCTGTTCATAAGACTTGTTGCATGCTTCTCTGTGCTGGAAGAAAGTTTCAGGCTGTTCAGCTGAACCCATGCTCTTAGGATGATTAGGATTGAGAGCTCTTTCCCTGAATCTCTTCAGCGCTTCCCAGTCCATCATGTCTTTCAGATCTTCATAATCCCATGTATCGATCTTCTGCTGTTCGTGGGATGTTCTGAAACCATCGAAGAAGTGGAGCATAGGAACCTTGCCCTTGATAGCAGCCAGATGTGCTACTGCAGAAAGGTCCATAACTTCCTGAGGGCTTCTTGATGACAGCATTGCAAAACCTGTCTGTCTGCATGCCATTACGTCCGAGTGGTCTCCGAATATGGAAAGTGCATGTGTGGAGATCGCTCTGGCTGCAACGTGAAGAACTGTAGGAGTTTCTTCCGCTGCCAGCTTGTACATATTAGGGATCATCAGGAGCAGACCCTGTGAAGCTGTGAATGTACTTGTCAGGGCGCCTGCTGTGATGGCACCGTGAACTGCACCTGCAGCTCCGCCTTCTGACTGCATTTCAACTACTTTTACCTGCTCACCGAATATATTTCTTCTGTCGTGGCTAGTCCATTCATCTATATTTTCTGCCATTACCGATGAAGGAGTGATAGGATAAATGGCTGCTACTTCTGAAAATGCATAGGCAACGTGAGCTGCAGCTGTGTTGCCGTCCATAGTTTTCTTGTATCTCATCATTACCACTTCCTTTCATCCTTATTTTCTTCGTCTATCTTCATAGCGTCCACCTGCAGGTAGTTATATTCAGGAACGATACGCTCTGCAATAAGACCTCTTGAGCATACATATGAACATACTCCGCAGTTTTCACATTTTTCGCCGTCGATAACAGGGTTTCCTGCTACCATTTCGATGGCGTTGTTAGGGCAGTTTTCTGCACAGTCTGCACAACCGATGCATCCAACTTCGCATACTCTGAGACGTTCATCATAATTGTCTCTTGAGTTACATGGAACTCTCTTAACACCAACATAAGGTGCGAGAACGATCATGTCTCTCGGACATGCTCTCATACAGTCTCCGCATCCTACGCACTTTTCGATGTCCACAACTGCTACGCCGCTTTCTATGGAAATGGCATCAAAACGGCATACCCTTGTGCAGGCACCTAAACCTACGCAGCCGTATTCACAAAGACCCATAGCGCTCATGTTCAGATCTGCAGCCTGGCTGCACCATTCAACACCCAGTGCTTTAAGCTTAGCATTTGCTTTAGCACCGCCTACGCACTTGACGAAAGCGATCTCTTCCTTGACCTTAGTAAGATCGTGGAGCTCGTCAACGATGATTTTCTTCTCACACTTGACTGTACATGCAACGCAGCCTACGCACTTGTCGTAGTCGATAACTGCACAATTGTCGATCACTTTAACTGCCTCCTGCGGACACGCCTTTTCGCATTCTCCGCATCCTATGCATCCATGACCGCAAGTTTCAAGTGTCATGGCTTCATAAGCCTTTGATGAACACGGAATAAAGTTAGTTGCATCTTCAGGCACCATTGAAATCAGTTCCTGAGGACATGCCTTCATACACGCCATACATCCTGTACACTTTTCTTTGTCGATGATCACCTGTCCGTCAACCAGTTTCATCGCATCGAACTCACACTTTTCGATACAGCTGCCTAAACCTATGCAGCCCCACTGGCATTCCCTATGTAAAAAACCTGCCTCTTTGGCAGCCTTGCAGCTATCCAACCCTGCAAATCTTTTCTTGCCTGCTGCTTCTCCGGCACATCTGATAAAGGCTACCTTTTGTTCTACCTCTACCGCTTCAACACCTAAAACGTCAGCGATAGCTTTGATGGCATCATTGTCACAGGCAGGACAAAGAGTTACTTTCCCTGTCTTGACAATAGCCGCTGCACATGCTTCGCAGGTCGTGAAACCACAGCCGCCGCAGCCGCCGCAGTCAACGCCCGGCAAGATAGCCAGCACCTGCATTGCCTGTTTGTGAATGTTACTCATGTATCGTCACCTCCATTTAAAATCACATCACTTTTCATATATACTTGTCCATCTAGGTATATATTATATTGTATACACGATACTTTAAAAAACATTGCCACCCGACACAAGTGGCTACATATTTATTCTAACACTCCTAAGTCTTGCTTTCAATAAATCGACTTACGTTTTCTTGTTCTTTTTCCTGTCCAAAATGACCTATTTGTACTAGTCGCAAGTTTGTTATGATGATAATAAAAGACTCCGGTAAAGCCTACCGAAGTCTTTGAAAAACTATCTGTAATAATCGTGGAGTACATCTCCCTTGATGAGTGAATCGGCCATTCGCTTGCTTCCGATGACCCATATTAGGTCTCCCTGCATCAGTATGGTGTCAATATGCGGATTGATTATCGGCAGGTTTCCTCTTTCTACACCGATGACCGTTCCTCTGTACTTTTCTCTCAGCCCGCAGTTCTTGATGGACTTTTTAAGGAACTCAGACTCCTTATCTATACTGATCGGACAGCATATCAGCTGCTGGTCTTCTTTGATGTCGTAGAAGGTCTGTCCATAAATGTAGTCTTTCAGCTTGATATCATCTCTGTCAGTGTATTCGATACAATCATCCTTTTCGAGCAGCATCATACATGAATCTATTTCTGTCTGTGTTCCCAGCATATGAAGTATGTCTCCTTCTTTTACCTGTTCTGTCGCCTCAGGCATGTTGATATACTTCTTACCTCTTATTATCTTTATTATGGTTACTGTGAAAGCTTTACTCTTGGCAAAGTCATATATGGTCTTGTTTTCTACAGTATCTGTTACCTGAAACTCTGCTACATAAAGAGACTCATCAAGCCAGCGGTGCTCGCCTCTGATCCCTCTTTCCCTCTTTTCTCTGGCCAGTGTTCGCTCTGAGAAGTTTTCCATGAACCTCATTTCGAGATTTATGGTCATGCCGTTGATATAGTCTGATCTTATTATCAACACTATAGGAACCAACGCGATAAGCACAAGCAGAACGAACGGTATCCTGAATATTTCCCTCAGTACCAGTGCTACGAAACACGCTGCTATCAATATCCTTATGGTTTTGAGCGTCAGCAGAGGCAGTCTGTTGGATCTATGCTTCAGCCACAGCTTAGTGAACAGCTCATTATTGGTGCCGTGCATGTAGTTTACGAATGGCACCATCATGGCGATCATCACAGCTGCAGTTATAATATCTGCTGTCATCTTATTGGTCATGTGCTCTATTGCCAGCGGCTGCATGTAATGGATTCCCACCCAGTAAATTATGAACATTACCAGAGAGCAAAGACCTGTTCTCAGCAGCACCTTCCTGATATAGATCTGCCAGTCTCTATCTTTATCTTTGCTGCTTCGAGTTTCAGAAGTATTCTTTCTGATAAATGCCCACAGCCCGTCCGGGATCTTATCATCGATAAACTTGAATGCCTTTTCCGAATTGTTGATAAATATAGGTGTAGTAAATGATGTTATTACTGAAACGCATACTATGATCGGATAGAGGAAGTCACTTATAACGCCAAGACTCATACCCAGTGTAGCGATAATAAATGAAAACTCCCCGATCTGCACCATGCTGAATCCGCCCCTTACCGCAGTATGCAGTGACTGCCCCGAAAGGAGCATCCCCACAGTTGCGAATGTCATCTGTCCCAAAATAGTGATCACAGTGATCAGCAGTATAGGTCCTATATATTCTATAAGCAGCTCAGGAACGATAAGCATTCCCACTGAAACGAAGAATATGGCACCAAAAAGATCCTTGATCGGTTTTACCACATGCTCGATCTCCACTGCCTTAACAGTTCCTGCCAGGATGGAACCTGCCATAAATGCACCCAATGCTGATGAGAATCCGATGAGATTTGCTATCACCACCATGCCCAGACACAGGGCGACAGAAAAAATAACAAGCATTTCTTCATTTAACAGCCCTGATATTTTTTTAAGTATGGATGGAATAAGATAAATACCCAGAACCAGCCATATTGCCAAATAAATAAGCATCAGCCCGATCTCTGTAACCATGGCAAAACCCGACACATTCCTGCTGACAGAAATGGTCGTCAATATTATCATCATGAAAATACCTGCAATATCTTCTATGACAAGAGTTCCCAGAACGATCTGTGCGAATTTTTCCTTTTTTAAATTGTATTCTTCATAGGCCTTGAGGATAATCATTGTAGAAGACATTGAAAGCATGCCGCCCAGGAAAATACAGTCCATTTTTCCCCAGCCCAGCATACTGCCTACTCCGGCTCCTATCAATATCATTGCTGACATAACGGTCATCGCTATTACGAAAGCACTTCCGCCTACGGTCGCTATTTTTTTAAAGCTGAATTCAAGTCCGAGACCGAACATGAGAAATACGACGCCGATATTGGCCCACACATGGATATCGGCCGATTCAACAACAGTAGGCAGATATTCGAAATTGGGGCTGATGAGAAATCCCGCCACGATATAACCCAGCACCACCGGTTGATTTATCTTTTTGAAGATCAACGTAACGACAGCTGCCACTATAAGAATCAATGCTAAATCAGAAATTAAATAATCAAGATGCAATATTATCCCCCTCTCCGGTTATGCTGTTTTCCCCCTCTGTATTGAATATAACAAAAAACTCCGTACCTTTGCCCACCTGGCTTTCCACCTTGAGGTTGGCTCCCAGTAAAACGGCTATATGCTTCACTATGGAAAGACCCAGTCCGGTCCCTCCGGCTTTTTGGGATCTGGATTTATCTACACGGTAAAATCGTTCGAACAGCCTTTCATGATGTTCAGGCGCTATACCGATACCTTCATCTTTAACGCTGATAACGATTTTCGCTTCTTCCCTTATGGCCTTTACCCATATCCTGCCGCCTTCATCGGAATACTTGACGGCATTTTCTATGAGGTTCACCATCATCTGTCTAAATCTGTCGACTGAACCTTTTATGTTAAGGCCTTCTTCCAGATGTTCTATGACTTGGATATTCTTTGCCTTGGATATCGGCCTCAATGCCTCTACAGTATCGCCTATAGCTGTTTTGATATCGAACTCACTGCCTTCGGAATCACGTCTGTTCTCTATGTCGGAAAGCACCAAGAGGTCTTCTATGAGTCTCTTGAGCCTTGCAGTCTCTATCGCTATTATATCTATAAACTTATGTCTTATTTCAGGATCCTCTGCGGCCCCCGCCTGAAGAGTTTCGATAAAACCTGAAATGGATGTGAGCGGCGTCTTCAGCTCGTGAGATACATTGGCAACAAATTCTCTTCTGAGCATTTCTGCTTCTTTACTTTCTTCGGCTATGTTCTCAAGAGCTTTGATTTTCTCAGAATAAGGTTTGATAACAACAAAATATCCCTGAATGCAGATAAGTGCCGTCAGGATAACGAATACAACTGCATATACCAACAATGCTCTGCCGCTGTGTCCGCAAATATTCCATATTATCAGCAGTGCCAGCAGATCAACTGCCACTGCTTCCGACATCAAAGCAAAAAACCTTTTTTTCATCGAACCTTGTATCCCTTGCCTCTTATGGTTTCAATATACTGTTCTTCTTTACCGGCAGCTTCCGACAGTTTCTGTCTCAAGTGCCTGATATGTACATCGACCGTTCTGGTCTCACCTACATAATCTATACCCCAGATATTGTTCAAAAGCTGATCCCTGGAATAAACATGTCCCCTGTTTTCCATCAAATACTGAAGCAGCTCGAATTCTTTTAAAGTGAGTTCCACTTGAACATCGCCAACACTTACTTCATGTCTCTCAATATTGACACTAAGATCATTTACCGAGATGATGGTATCCTTATCATTTTTGATTTCGGCATCAGCTGTAGCTTCATACCTTCTGAGGACAGCCTTTATCCTGGCCATCATTTCTCTTATGCCGAATGGCTTGGAGATATAGTCATCAGCGCCGTAATCAAGGCCCTGCACCTTGTCTGATTCCTCTGTCTTGGCAGTCATCATTATGATAGGAGTATTGTTACCCTCTTCTCTAAGTTCTTTACAGATCTCGAACCCGTTTTTTTCCGGCAGCATTATGTCCAAAAGAATGAGATCAGGCTTTTCCCTATGCACCATCGTTATGCCCATTATACCGTCTTCAGCTGCTATGCAGTCATATCCATTGGTTTTCAAATTATAAAGTACAAGTTCTCTTATGTTTGGTTCGTCTTCTATGACAAGTATTTTCTTTGCACTCATAAGGTCTCCTTAATATAATAGACACAACATTCTTTTTTCTAAATGTTGTGTCTATTGTAACATATTTGCGTATTATTCTCAACAAATCTGGTGTTATTTCTTCATATATATTATCTGTATAGATGATGGAGCAGCTTGGGAACGTGGTCACCCTGCTCAGCTTCGTCACCATATAGAATTTTATTTTGCTTCTCTTATACTCTTGAAGTTAAGATTATCCTTGACAGCCTTGGCGATATTTTCACAGTTGTCGCCCATTCTTTCGATGTTATGGATGATGTCCATGTACAGAACTGTGAATTCAGGGGAACATTCACCGGAGTCAAGTCTGCGCATATGTTTTACTCTGAATTCGCTTTCCATATCGTCCAGTTCATCTTCCTGCTTAAGGATAAGATCAGCAAGCTCTTTGTTGCCATCGCTCAATGCTTCGATGGAGTTTGCCATCATCTTGCTCATATGATCGAAACACTGATAGATCTCTGCATGAGCTGCATCTGAGAAGGTATATCCGCTGTCGATCTTTTCTTTAGCGAAATCAACTATGTTTTCACAGTTGTCTCCTATATGTTCAATATCTCCAACCACATGCATCAGTCCCGAGATGGTCAGTGCCTGATGTTCTGTAACAGTTTCTGTAGAGAACATTGAGGACAGATACTTTATGATCATATCGCGCAGATGGTTGACATGGAGTTCCTGTTTCTTTACTGCTTCGATAGCCTTCAGATCATCACCGAGGAATGCTTTCTTTGATCCAACTACCATTTCTGCAGTTATTTCAGCCATTCTTGAAAGTTCCTTAGTAGCCAGGTGGATAGCAACGAAAGGCTGTTCCAGTACATTGTAATCCAGATAGATGGCGTCCATCGGATTCTTTACTTCAGGCTTATCAGGGATTATCTTAGTTACTACCTTAACCAGTACAGGTATCAGCGGCAGGAATACCAATGTGGTGGCAAGATTGAAGCCCAAATGAGCGTTGGCTATCTGCCTTGATATCACATCTATTTCCGGCCCCTTAGGCGATATCATCTCGATCATTTCTGCAATAAACGGTGTGAACCATATGAACAACAGGGTACCGCCGAGGTTGAATATGGTATGGGCTATGGCTGCACGTTTAGCGTTTATAGTTCCGCCAATAGAAGCTAATACAGCTGTTATTGTCGTACCGATATTAGTACCGAACAGGATCGGTATGGCACCTACGAGACCGACTATACTTGTTATTCCGTCAGGACCGGCAGTGCTTGCCAGATTCTGAAGAACAGCTATGGATGCAGAAGAACTCTGGATTATTGCTGTCAGCACCGTACCTACTATAACTCCCAGTGCCGGTATATCTGCCACCTTCAGCATCATTTCTGCGAACTGTGGAGTTGCAGATAATGGTTCCATAGCATCTCCCATTATGTTGAGGCCTACAAACAATACACCGAATCCAAAGACCACTTGTCCAACATCCATGATCTTCTCCTTCTTTGCAAGGAAGAAGAACATGATGAATCCGATGATAACGAATGCCCATGCATAATCGCCTATTTTGAAAGCAACCAGCTGTGCAGTAATAGTAGTACCGATATTAGCACCCAGGATTATACTTATAGCCTGAGGCAGATTCATAAGTCCTGCACTTACAAAACCTATGACCATAACTGTAGTTGCACTACTGCTCTGAATAACTGCTGTTACCAGTGCCCCTGCAAGAACTCCGATAAGAGGATTTTTAGTCAGCATGGCCAGGATGTTCTTCATCTTTTCCCCTGCTGCCTTCTGAAGTCCGTCACTCATCAGGTTCATACCGTAAATAAACAGTGCCAGTCCTCCAAATAATGTTAGTGCGATTTGTAAACCGTTCATTTTTTTCTCCTTAATTTCTGCTTGAAACTTGTGAATACTGATTATTCACATTAAACGACTAATATATAGTATACTGTTGAGGTTTCATTAAAAAGCAATGTTTAGTTAAGGAAATGTTAAGATTGTGTTAAGCCGATCATAAAAGGGAATGACGCATAATACATCATTCCCTTGGTTCTCATTAATATAATTACTGTTCTTCTATGAGGGTCTTCAATCTGTGGCCATCAAGCACTGCGTGGGCAATATTTTCACAGTTGTCACCCATTCTTTCAAGATTATGTATAACGTCCATGTACAGAACAGTATTTTCAGGTGAACACTCACCTGAGTCAAGACGTTTCATGTGCCTTATCCTCAGTTCACCTTCAAGTGTATCCATTTCTTCTTCCTGTTGTTTTACAAGCTTTGCCAGGTCAGCATCACTTTCGCTCAAGGCTGCCACTGAGTTGTTCAACATTTTTCCGATGTGTTCAAAACACTGATAGATTTCCGCATATGCAGTATCTGAGAAAGTATATCCGAACTCAGCCTTTTCTTTAGCAAAGTCGGCGATATTCTCACAGTTATCTCCAATATGTTCAACGTCCTGTACCACATGCATCATTCCTGAAATAGCAAGGGCTTGTCTTTCGGTCACCGTTTCTGCCGAGAACATAGAGGACAGATACTTTATTATCAAGTCTCTCAAATGATTGACGTGTTCTTCTTTTTCTTTTACTGCTTTATAGGCCTCCATGTCATCTCCCAGGAAAGCCTTTTTGGATTCCACCAGCATTTCACCTGTGATCTCAGCCATTCTTGAAAGTTCTTTGGTAGCAAGGTGAATAGCAGCGAACGGCTGCTCGAGAACATTGTAGTCCAAAAATACAGTCCCCATCGGATCGCCTTCTACAGCCTTTTCCGGAATAAGCTTGGTTACTACCTTTTCAAGTACTCCTATAAATGGCAGGAATATCAAGGTCGTTGCCACATTGAATGAAAGATGCGCGTTGGCTATCTGTCTTGAAATAACATCAAGCTCATCTCCGCTTGGCGATATCATAGTAACAAAATCCGCTATGAGCGCTGTGAACCATATAAATATCAGTGTACCTACCAGATTGAATATGGTATGTGAGATAGCAGTCCTCTTAGCATTTGTAGTTCCTCCGATAGATGCCAGCAATGCCGTTGTGGTGGATCCGATATTTGTTCCGAACAAAATAGGGATAGCGCCCACAAGACCTATAAGGCTGGATACTCCATCAGGGCCTGCCGTTGCGGCAAGATTCTGCAGAACTGCTATGGATGCCGAACTGCTCTGAACTATTGTAGTCATCACAGCACCTACTATTACACCAAGTATCGGTACGTCTGCCACCTTGAGCAACAGCTCTGAGAATACAGGACTCTGTGCCAAAGGTTGCATGGCATCTGCCATCAAATTAAGACCTGTAAACAGAATGCCGAATGCGAATATAGCCTGTCCGAATTCCATGACCTTTTCCTTTTTGCTGAGGAAGAAGTACATGATAAATCCGATTATCACGAATATCCATGCATAGTCACCGATTTTGAAAGCTACCAGCTGAGCAGTAACACAAGTACCTATATTGGCACCCATTATTATGCTTATAGCTTGTCTCAAAGTCATCAGTTTCGCAGAAACGAAACCTATTACCATTACTGTAACAGCACCACTGCTCTGCAGTACTGCTGTTGCCGCTGCACCGGCCAATACACCGATGAAAACATTTCTTGTAAGCATCGCCAAGATGCCCTTCATTTTTTCTCCCGCTGCTTTTTGCAGGCCGTCACTCATGAAATTCATTCCATAAATGAACAAGCAAAGACCGCCGAACAGCTGAAGGATTATTTTGATCCATTCTGCACTCATTGTACCACCACTACAATAATTTTCTCTGTGTCAGCTTCAACTTATAATGGGACTTGCCCACCGTTATATATTAACACAGTTTTAACATTTTTGTCCATATACAGTTCAGGCCCTATTTTGACATTATGCCCCTGTAAACTATGTATCTGTCACAATTTCTCGAGCTGTATGGAAGTGCCATCCACCGGTGTAATGTGAACTCATTGGTCACACCTGACGAAATGGCATGATACAGCAAGCCCTGTTCTCCCAGTATGGCACAGTGGGTACGCTTTCTGCCGTCCAAAAAAATCACTATGTCCCCGGGCCGCATATTCGATGTGATCTTACCATCTCTGCCGTCTGTCACCTTTGATATACCTGCATTTTGCAGTTTGTCTTCCAGTTCATCCACATAGGAATTGGTCCCCCAGTCCACGCCATATGCTTCAGAAAGGCACCAGTATAGGTAACCTGTACACTTGCCTACCTCCCGATAGTCCTCACCTATCCGTGAGGTGATCACCGGCTTGATATCCTCCCAGCATCGATCGGTGATCCCATTTGCCTGCCCGTCTCCTGTATTTATCAGAATGAATATGGCTGCACCTGCCGCCATGGCTGCCATTATCAAAAAGAAGTCCTTCTTATTGTATGATCGTCCATTCCTTCTTTTTCTTCTTGCTTTAGCCATACCCATCCCTGCTAATTACACCGGCTCGCTCAACTCTTCTGCCAGTGCGCTTATGTTGTTGCCGAACTCTCCTTCAAGGAATATTTTTCTGTGGTCACCGTTTATCTCGAAGCTGGTGCATCTGCTTATCACAAAATGATCTTCCGGATGATCTTCAGTGCCATTTGGATTATTTGAGATGTTTATTATCTTGTTGAACATACTTTCTCCACAGCAGCTTATGATCTGATTCATGTATTGCTTTTCCCTTGGAGATGTCTTGGATGCAGGCGTTATAAAGCATATCTTCTCTGCCATTTCCAGGCACTTCATTGCAGTGTTGGAAAGCCACTGCCCCAAGTCCATTATTATCACATCGAATCTGCCGCTGTCGATCAATGAGGCCATAAAACGCTGCAATTCATCGGGATTCAGGTCACGAAGAGGGTTCCTTCCTTTGGCGGGAGCAAAGGTTTCGACACCAAAATCATCCTTTACTATCTTTCCTTCCAAAAAAGGCCTTCTCCATTGCTCACCGGCATCTTTGCAAGTCCCTGTATATATGTTATTAAACAATTCATAAAGATATACCGCTGCACCTTTTATTCCGCTGTCGAATCCCATAAATTCCCCTGCAGACTCCAGTTCTTCAAATGACAAATAAAGCACTCGCATGCCTCTGAATCTACAAAACTCCTGTGCAGCTGCCATGGCCAGCATGGTGCACCCTGCACCTCCGGAATATGAAGAAAATGCAAAAAGACGCACATCTTGCCTCTTCAGGTTTACCGCACGCCTTCCTGTCAATACTTCATATATTTCAAATACAGATGCCACTGTACTGGCCGCTGTGCTGTATTTGTAAATGCAGAACCTTTTAGCCGCAGTATTCTTTACCACATCCGAAGGCTTCTTGGCAAGATAAACTATCCTTCCTCCATATGCTTCTCTTACTTCTTCACCATCCCAAAGGATAATATCGTAATCTCGCTCTTCGCTGAGGAATTCCTCTGCATTGAAGATCCTTATAATGAGACTTCTGCACACACTGAGCATACTCAGACTCAGCGACCTGCCGTATTCTTTATCATTGGTAACTATTGCAATAAAAATATTATCCACGTGATACCTCCTCTATAAACTATAATACCCCATCGTTTTCCTCAAGATATCACCTATGGAAATTATTGTCAATACTTTTTATGTTATTTTTTACTTATTTTTCCATTTTATCTTTTTCCGCTTCTTCTATTCTCCTTCTAAGCTCCCTAAGAGCCTGTGACACACCGCCCACTTCATCTATGATTCCTGCCTCTACTGCCTCTTTCCCAAATAATATGGTCCCCACATCGTTGGACATATTGTCGTTGGCATTCATCAAGGTGATGACCTTTTCTTTTTGTGCATCGGAATGATCGTATATAAAATCCACCACTCTTTCCTGTGTCTTTCTCATATAGTCAAAAGTTGTTTCCGATGTAATAACAAGACCTGTAGTTCTTATGGGATGAAGTGTCATGGTTGCAGTCTTCGAAATAAATGAATAGTCTGCCGCTACTGCAAGGGGTATTCCTATACTGTGTCCTCCACCCAGTACCAAAGACACCGTAGGCTTAGACAATGTAGAAATCATTTCAGCCAAGGCAAGTCCCGCCTCCACATCACCGCCTACAGTATTGAGCACTACCAGCAGACCTTTTAATTTCGGGTTTTCTTCAACAGCTATTAGCTGTGGGATCAAATGCTCATATTTGGTAGCCTTGCTATCCGGCGGAAGTACACTGTGCCCTTCCACACTTCCTATTATATTTATATACTGGATATCACTTTCAAAATCCGTACCTGTGGACAGCAGTCCCAGTTCCCTTATGAGATCCTTTGTCACATCTTCACCGGTTCCCGGATTTTTTTCCTTTGCATCATCTTTCACTTTCATATTCTCCTCTTTGTATTAATAAATATTATTAATAGTATTTCCATTAAGGAGACAGATATGCGATTAAGCGAAATAGGCAACAAGGAAATCGTTGATCTTTCAACAGGAACAAGTCACGGACGGCTGTGGGATGCCGACATGGCATTCGACCGTAAGACGGGCAAAATAAAAGCGGTGCTCGTGGAGTCCCCGCAAAGCACCGGTATTTTCAGAAAAGGTTTTAATGATATGTATGAGCTTCCTTGGGGAAGCATAGTTATTATAGGCGATGATATGATCATCTTCCGGTCACGGCCTTCAGACTCTCTGTAAAAGGAGGTCTGCAGATACCTTTTTCTGTGATGATCGCTGTGATCAGCTCATGATCTGTAACATCGAAAGCAGGATTATAGCACTTCACATCATCGAGAGCCACAGGCGACTCGTAAAATTTTTCTTTTATTTCAGCCGGATCTCTCAGTTCTATAGGGATATCTTTTCCTGTAGGACAATCCATATCAATTGTCGAAGTCGGTCCCAAAACGTAGAACGGAATATCATAATGTTTAGCCAGGATAGCCACACCTGATGTGCCTATCTTGTTGGCAGTATCACCATTGGCAGCTACTCTGTCACAGCCTACGAAGCACGCCCGGATCCAGCCGTTCTTCATTACCATGGATGCCATATTATCACAGATAAGCGTAACATCCACCCCTGCCTTCTGCAGCTCGTATGAAGTCAGTCTGGCTCCTTGAAGAAGCGGTCTGGTTTCGTCAGCAAACACCTTGAATTCCATGCCTCGTTCTTTCCCAAGAAGGATAGGGCCGAGAGCAGTTCCGTATCTTGAAGTGGCCAGCGGGCCTGCGTTGCAGTGGGTAAGGATCCCATCTCCATCTTTGATCAGACTCAACCCGAACTCCGATATGGCTTTGCACATCTCGATATCCTCATTATGGATAGCGACAGCTTCTCGCTTTATTATCTCAGCCAGCTTATCATAGCCCACATTTGCCCTTATGTCTTCTTTTTTTGCCTTAGCCATGGCTACTCTTACAGCCATAAGAACCCTGTCCACAGCCCACGCCAAATTCACTGCCGTAGGTCTTGAAGACTTGAGATACTCTCCATGACGCTTCATGTTTTCAAAAAAGACTTCATCTGCAACCCCTGTACCACAGCATCCCCTGATGGCTCTGGGTGCAGCTTCTCTTTGTGCCAGCACTGCCATGCAGTATGCTGCGCAGATGCCGATGGCGGGGGCTCCTCTCACACGAAGGTGAAAAATAGCATCATACATTTTCTCCGGTGTATCCAGCTCCAAATATTCCGTCTTATTGGGAAGAAGGCTCTGGTCGATAATGACCACAGCCTTCCCGTCTTCCCTCAGACTCACGTTATCCATATGTGTGACTCTGTTTAATTCATTCATTTTGATCCACCTTATTTGTTTTCTTCAAGCTTCTTGCTGTTGTCGAACTTGATAGCGATCAGCATAATAACAGCAAATATGATCAGATAGAATACAGCTGCCATTCTATGTGCGAAGAACGCAGCGATAACTACGAATACGCATCCACAAACTGACAGGCCGGGCATTACGAAACGCTTGAATGTTCCCCAATCCTTTTCCTTCTTCATTACCATCAGGAAGATAGGGATATACATAGCATAGATCGTGATGATAGGCAGCTCTGAACTGTCGAAGCAGAATGGGCCAAACCATCCTTCAGTAAGGTTGGCACCATAGAAGTAAAGCAGCCATCCGGCAACCAGAAGAGCTCCGATTATTCCTGAGTTAACAGGCATATTTACAACAGGGTCTACCTGCTTGAGAACGTCAGGTCTAGGGCCGTTTCCTCTTGCAGCGATAGCATACATGCCTCTTACTGATGCTACCATGAGACCATTGAGAGTTCCCAGACATGAAATAACGATAAATACGAACAAGAGAGTTCCGCCAATGTTAGAAAACACGTTGGCAAATGCGATCTTAGCTCCTGCTTCTCCGCCTGCCATCATTACCTGATTCTCAACTGCTCCTGCCAGACCTACATAGTAAAGAACGTATGTGATCATAACGATCAAAGTACCGATAACCAGTGCCCTAGGAAGATTTCTCTTGGAATCTTTCAGCTCTGAATTGATGGAAGTAGCAATGATCCATCCTTCGTATGCGAAGGAAGTAGCACATACTGCTGTAAACAGCATATATCCTTTACCACCCAATTCTGACGCAGGGATCGCAACGTCTGAGAAGTTCTGGATAAGAAGTCCGTTTGACAGACCTTTGATAGTTCCAACTACTGCCATAAGCAGCAGCGGGATCATCTTGATAGCTGTAGTTGATACCTGGAACTTACCTGCCAGAATAGGTGCCAATGTGTTGAGAGCAAAACTTGCTACCAGGAAAAATCCTGCGATTACCATACATGATCCGCCTGTGATATCCCATCCCAGCAGTACACAGAGATATCTTGCTGATACCCATGCCAGTACTGATGTCATAGCAGGGAAGTACATGGTTGTCATGAACCAAGCGAGATAATAACCATATCTCTTTCCCAGCATAGCTTCCGCGTAGTCCACTACGCCGTTTACTTTTTCATACTTTGTGGCCATAGTGGCAAATGTATATGCACAAACCACCATGATAAGACCACCGATGATCCATGCCAGGATACCGATCTTCAGGTCTCCTCCTGTACAGTTGAGTATCTTCTCTGCCTTGAAGAAGACACCACTTCCGATTACTATACCTACTACCATAGCGATCGCTGTGATCAGTCCGTATCTTTTTTCAAATGTGTTTTCCATCTTTCTACCTCAAAATAAACAAAATTCTACAAAACGTTCATTCAAAAACTTTTTTACTCGATTGAGTATACAATATCCACGGTAATAAATCAATCAAAATCCCGTTTCATTTGGATGTTCTCCAAACAAAACGGGATTCTTTCACATTACTTTTTCGGCAGTACGATCTTCGGTTCTTCCTTGGCTCGTCTGTAAAGGGTGAACTTTCTTCCTATGGCCTGAACGAATTCAGCACCCAGAACATCTGCCATTTCATTGGCAGTTTCCTTAGGCTCCAGAAGACTGCTCTCCTGGATCTTCACCTTCACCAGCTCTCTTGACTCAAGCAATCTGTCCATTTCATTGAATATGTTTTCTGTCAGATCGCTTTTGCCGATGTACACCAGCGGATCCAGATCATGTGCCAGTTTTCTCAAATAACTTCTTTGTTTACTTGTTATCATTTATAAATACTACTCTCTTATTTCTGTTTTATAGCTGCCTGTGCTGCTGCCAGTCTGGCGATAGGCACTCTGAACGGTGAGCATGATACATACTGCAGACCTACTGCATTGCAGAACTCGATGGACTTAGGTTCTCCGCCATGTTCGCCGCAGATACCCAGCTTGATGTTAGGTCTTGTCTGCTTACCCAGTTCAACAGCCATCTTAACCAGTTTGCCTACGCCTGTCTGGTCGATGCTCTGGAATGGGTCATCCTCGAAGATTCCCTTATCGCCGTATTCCTTGATGATCTTGCCTGTGTCGTCTCTTGAGAATCCGAATGTCATCTGAGTCAGGTCATTGGTACCGAATGAGAAGAATTCAGCTTCCTGAGCGATTTCATCAGCTGTGAGAGCTGCTCTAGGGATTTCGATCATAGTACCTACCATGTAATCGAACTTAACGCCTTCTCTTTCCATAACCTTTTCAACAGTCTTAACAACTGTAGCCTTGACGTCAGCCAGTTCCTTAACAAGGCCTACCAGCGGGATCATGATTTCAGGAACGATATCAAGACCCTTTTCTTTTCTTACTTCGATGGCAGCCATGATGATAGCTTCTGCCTGCATTTCAGCGATTTCAGGATAAGTTACTGCCAGACGGCATCCTCTGTGTCCCAGCATAGGGTTGAATTCGTGAAGTTCTTCAGCCTTCTTTGCCAGTTTTTCGTAAGGAACGTTGATCTGTTCTCCCAGTTCCTTCAGTTCTTCATCAGTGTGAGGAATGAATTCGTGGAGAGGTGGGTCCAGGAGTCTGATGGTTACAGGTCTGTCGCCCATAACTTCGTAGATTCCCTTGAAGTCTCCCTGCTGATAAGGCAGCAGGAACTTGAGAGCTTCTCTTCTTTCTTCTTCGGTATCTGCCATGATCATTCTTCTGATGGCAGGAATTCTTTCTTCTTCGAAGAACATGTGCTCAGTTCTGCAAAGTCCGATACCTTCTGCTCCAAAGTCTACAGCCTGCTGAGCATCTCTAGGGTTGTCAGCATTGGTTCTGATCTTCAGTGTTCTGATTTCATCTGCCCATGACATGATCTTACCGAAGTCTCCTGATAATTCAGGTGCTACAGTCTTTACCTGTCCCTTCAGTACATCTCCGGCAGTACCGTCCAGTGATATGTATTCTCCTTCAGCGAATACGTAATCGCCGATAGTCAGAGTCTTACCTTCTTCATTTACCTTGATCTCTGCACATCCTGATACGCAGCACTTACCCATACCTCTTGCAACTACTGCAGCGTGGGAAGTCATTCCGCCTCTTGCTGTCAGGATACCTTCTGCGGCAACCATACCTGCCAGGTCTTCAGGTGAAGTTTCCAGTCTTACCAGGATAACCTTTTCTCCGTTGGCAGCAGCAGCTACAGCGTCTTCAGCGTTGAAGTAGATCTTACCTGTAGCAGCACCAGGTGATGCAGGCAGTCCCTTAGCCAGCTTTTCAGCAGCCTTCAGCTCTGCAGCATCGAACATAGGATGGAGCAGCTGGTCGATCTGAGCAGGTTCTATTCTCATAACTGCAGTTTCCTTATCGATAAGGCCTTCTGCTTCCATATCAACTGCGATCTTAACAGCAGCAGCAGCAGTTCTCTTACCGTTTCTTGTCTGCAGCATGAACAGTTTTTCTCTTTCAACTGTGAATTCCATGTCCTGCATATCCTTGTAGTGGTTTTCAAGGAGTTCTGCGATCCTTACGAATTCCTTATATACTTCAGGGAATGTTTCAGCCATTTCGGAGATAGGCTGAGGTGTTCTGATACCTGCTACAACGTCTTCACCCTGTGCATTTACCAGGAATTCACCAAACATCTTATTTTCACCGTTGGCAGCATTTCTTGTGAATGCTACACCTGTACCGGATGTATCTCCCATGTTACCGAATACCATGGACTGTACGTTTACTGCAGTACCGATGCTGTCAGGGATCTCATTGAGCTTTCTGTAAAGGATAGCTCTGTCGTTGTTCCATGATCTGAATACGGCCTTTACAGCTTCCATCAGCTGATCTTTAGGTTCCTGAGGGAAATCTCTTCCCATTTCAGCTTTAACCAGTGCCTTGTAATCTACGATGATAGCCTTGAGATCTTCAGTTGTCAGTTCAACGTCAGATTCCACGCCCTTTTCTTCTTTCTTACCTTCGAAGATAGCATCGAACTTAGTCTTAGGGATTTCCATTACAACGTCCCCAAACATCTGGATGAATCTTCTGTAGCTGTCATATGCGAAACGAGGGTTTTCAGTAAGCTTAGCCATTCCTTCAACGGTTTCATCGTTCAGACCCAGGTTGAGGATAGTATCCATCATACCCGGCATGGAGATCTTAGCTCCTGAACGAACTGATACCAGCAAAGGATTCTCAACTGAGCCAAACTTCTTGCCTGTAACGTTTTCCAGTTCTTCCAGCTTTTCAAATATTGAATCAACGATGTCTTCACCGATAGTCTTGCCTTCTTCATAGTATCTGTTGCAGGCCTCTGTAGTTACAGTGAATCCAAAAGGTACCGGCAGTCCAATTTTAGTCATTTCTGCCAGGTTTGCGCCTTTGCCGCCCAAAAGGTCCTTCATGTCTTTTGAGCCCTCGTTAAATGAATAAACAAATTTTTTCATTCTTCTAACTTCTCCTCTTACTTTATTTAAATATAATATTTAGCTTTATTAAAACACCAGTCTTTCTTCGATGTATGCTCTTACCTGATCCACAGGGATACGGATCTGTTCCATGGTATCTCTGTCTCTGATGGTTACGCATCCGTCAGTTTCTGTGTCAAAGTCTACACAGATGGAGAATGGAGTTCCTATTTCATCTTCTCTTCTGTATCTCTTGCCGATGGATCCTGTCACATCATAGTCAACAGGGAAGTACTTGACCAGTTCTTCATAGATAGGTTCAGCCACAGGAGCCAGCTTCTTTGCCAGCGGCAGAACTGCAGCTTTGTAAGGAGCCAGTGCAGGATGCAGTCTCAGGACTGTCCTCACATCTTCCTTGCCCTTTGCATCCACCAGCACTTCTTCATCGTAAGCGTCTGTAAGGAATGCCAGTGCCACACGGTCAGCACCCAATGACGGTTCGATACAGTAAGGTACATACTTTTCATTTGTTTCAGGGTCCAGATAGCTCATATCCTGACCTGAATGTTCCATATGCTGTCTCAGGTCAAAATCTGTTCTGTCCGCGATACCCCACAGTTCGCCCCATCCGAATGGGAACAGATACTCGATATCTGTAGTTGCGTTGCTGTAGTGTGACAGTTCTTCCTGTTCATGGTCTCTAAGCTTGATGTTTTCTTCCTTCATTCCCAGTGACTTGAGGAAGTTCACGCAGTAGTCTTTCCAATATGCGAACCATTCAAGGTCAGTTCCCGGTGCACAGAAGAATTCCAGTTCCATCTGTTCGAATTCTCTTGTTCTGAAAGTGAAGTTGCCGGGAGTGATCTCGTTTCTGAATGACTTGCCCACCTGAGCGATACCAAAAGGAATCTTCTTTCTGGATGTTCTCTGAACGCTCTTGAAGTTTACGAAGATACCCTGAGCAGTTTCCGGTCTCAGGAAGATCTCTGACTTGGAGTCTTCAGTTACGCCCTGGAATGTCTTGAACATCAGGTTGAACTGTCTGATCCCTGTGTAGTCGACTTTGCCGCAGTCAGGACATGCTATGCCCTTTTCCTGGATGAACGCTTCCAGCTTCTCGTTTGACCATCCGTCAACAGAGATGTCTTCGATACCCTGTTCCTTCAGCCATCCCTCGATGAGCTGGTCAGCTCTGAATCTTGATTTGCATGCCTTACAGTCGATCAGCGGATCAGCAAATCCGCCAACGTGGCCTGAAGCCACCCATGTCTGAGGGTTCATCAGGATAGCTGCGTCCAGTCCAACATTGTACTTGGATTCCTGCACGAACTTTCTCCACCATGCCTTCTTCACGTTGTTCTTGAATTCAACGCCCAGCGGACCGTAGTCCCATGTGTTTGCCAGTCCACCATAGATTTCAGAACCCGGGAAAATAAATCCTCTGTTCTTG